>JAKBDW010000194.1:0-12393 GCA_021834245.1 Pseudomonadota bacterium | reverse complement strand
CAGTGGAACGAGATGATCGCGGATTCTGAATACAAGATCGGCCGTCCGCGGCAATTGTACCGTGGAGCGGTGCGGCGCGATTTTGTGCCGCTTGCAAAACGCTGAGGGAAGCGAGGTAGATCATGAATGCTCCGGGAAACAACTATCTGCAGATGATGCAGAGCACCTCCCTGTTGTCGGGAGGGAACAATACCTTCGTCGAGGGTTTGTACGAAGACTATCTGCAGGATGCATCTTCCGTTCCGGCGGAATGGCGCGCCTATTTCGACAAACTGCAGGCTGCAAATCTCCAGCATGATGTGGCGCATAGCCCGATCCAGCGCGGCTTCCTGGAACTGGGCAAGCGCCGTGCGGAGCCAACGGTACATGCCGACGAGTCGCGCAAGCAGGCCAAGGTCCTTCAGCTCATCAACGCCTACCGCTTTCTGGGTGCACGCGTTGCGGAGCTCGATCCGCTGAAACGCCACCCGGCTCCGGAAGTGGCGGAATTGAACCCGTCCTACTACGGCCTGAGCGAAGCCGACATGGAAGCAACTTTCTTTACCGGGTCGCTGGAGGGCGGAAAGCGGATGACCCTGCGCGAAATACTGCAACGCCTTCGCCGCATCTATTGCAGCAGTGTCGGCGCCGAGTACATGTACATCAGCAGTGTCGTTGAAAAACGCTGGATCCAGGCGCGTCTGGAGGGGGCCGAAGGCGAGCCGCGTTACTCCGATGAGACCAAGAAGCGCGTGCTTGAAAGACTGACCGCAGCCGAAGGACTGGAGCGCTATCTGCACACCAAGTATGTGGGTCAAAAGCGGTTTTCCCTGGAAGGCGGCGACACGCTGATCCCGATGCTGGATCATTTGCTGCAGCGGGCCGGCAACCAGGGTGTCAAGGAGTCCGTCATCGGCATGGCGCACCGCGGTCGTCTGAATGTGCTGATCAATACCTTGGGCAAGCTGCCCAAGGAATTGTTTGCGGAATTCGAAGGTATCCATACGGAACATCTGGCTGCCGGCGATGTGAAATACCATCAGGGTTTCTCGTCGGATATCGCCACGCCGGGCGGCCCCATGCATCTCACACTGGCCTTCAATCCATCGCATCTGGAGATCGTCAATCCTGTGGTCGAGGGGTCGGTACGCGCCCGGCAACACCGCCGTCACGATGTCAGAGGCAAGCAGGTGCTGCCGATCCTGCTTCACGGCGACTCGGCGTTCGGCGGTCAGGGCGTCAATCAGGAAACGTTCAACCTGTCGCAAACGCGCGGCTACGGTACGGGCGGGACCGTGCATATCGTGGTCAACAACCAGATCGGCTTTACCACATCCGACCCGCGCGACATGCGCTCGTCGCTGTATTGCACCGACGTGGCGAAGATGGTCGATGCGCCGATTCTGCATGTGAATGCGGACGACCCGGAGGCGGTGTTGTTGATCACCGAGATCGCAATCGATTATCGTATGCATTTTGGTAAGGACGTGGTGGTGGACCTGGTGTGCTTCCGCAAGCTGGGACACAACGAACAAGACGAACCATTGGTCACTCAACCGTTGATGTATCGCAAGGTCAATCAGCACCCGGGCACGCGCGCCTTGTACGCGAAGCGTCTGGTGGAGCAGGGCGTGCTGACTGCGGATGAGCCGGATGCGATGGTGGCAGCCTACCGGCAGGCGATGGACGAAGGCCGCAATCCCATACAGCCGGTGCTGACCGAGTTCAAGCATGAATTTGCAGTGAGCTGGTCGAAATTCATCGGCAATATCTCCTGGAGGACTCCGGCAGTGACCGCTGTTCCGCTTGAGCGCCTGCGACAACTGGCTGAACGTTTGGTCGCGATTCCCGGGAATTTCAAGTTGCACTCGCGGGTGGAGAAGATCATCGCAGACCGTGTCGCGATGGGCAAAGGCGAGTTGGCACTGGACTGGGGCATGGCCGAAAATCTCGCCTATGCAAGCCTGGTTGCAGAAGGCTATCCGGTGCGCCTGTCCGGCGAGGATACGGGTCGCGGCACTTTCTTCCATCGGCATGCCGTGTTGCACGACCAGAACCGCGAACAATGGGACAAGGGCTTGTATATTCCGTTGCAGCACATCGCTCCGGATCAGGCCGATTTTATCGTGATCGATTCGATACTCTCGGAAGAGGCGGTATTGGGATTCGAATACGGATATGCCACGGCCGAGCCGAATACACTGACGATCTGGGAGGCCCAGTTCGGCGATTTCGTGAACGGCGCGCAGGTGGTCATCGACCAGTTCATCGCTTCGGGCGAAGCCAAGTGGGGCCGGTTGTGCGGCCTTACCATGCTGTTGCCGCATGGTTACGAGGGACAGGGGCCGGAACACTCTTCCGGCCGGATCGAGCGTTACCTGCAACTATGTGCCGACTACAATATCCAGGTGTGCGTCCCGACCACATCTGCCCAGATATTCCACCTGTTGCGCCGCCAGATGCTGCGACCCTATCGCAAGCCCCTTGTTGTGTTTACACCCAAGAGCTTGCTGCGCAGCAAGGATGCAGCTTCCCCGATGCAGATGCTGGCGGAAGGAACCTTCCAGACCGTGATACCCGAGGTCGAGACAATGGATGCCGCAAAGGTGAAACGTGTCATCGTGTGCAGCGGCAAGGTTTATTTCGACCTCATCAAGCATCGCCGCGAAAAAGGCATCGAGAACATTCCCGTCATCCGGCTGGAGCAGCTGTATCCTTTCCCGCACGACGAATTCGCCGCACAGATCGCCGCCTATCCAAACGCGACGGAGGTGGTCTGGTGTCAGGAGGAGCCGGGCAATCAAGGGGCATGGCATCGCATTCAGCACTACCTGGTTCGCCATATGCGCAAGGGGATGCGTCTCGAATATGCGCTGCGTCCTTCTTCTGCCTCGCCCGCGGCCGGTTATCTGGCCACGCATAATGAACAGCAAAAAGCGGTGATTGAAGCTGCATTCCGTCCCGACCTCGACGTAAAGAACATACCAGGAGCGCACCATGAGCATCATTGAAGTCAAAGTCCCGCAACTTTCCGAGTCAGTATCCGAGGCTTCTTTGCTGACCTGGCACAAGCAAGTCGGTCAGGCAGTGAAAGAGGGCGAGAATCTGATCGATATCGAGACTGACAAAGTGGTCCTGGAATTGCCGGCAATCAAGAGCGGTGTTCTGGTAAAGATCATCAAAGCCGACGGAGCGAAAGTGGGCAGCGGCGAAGTCATTGCCCAGATCGACACGGCGGCACAAGCTGCCGAGCTGCCGGTGGCGACTCCTGCCGCCGTACCCGTTGCCTCAGCCAGTGCCCCCAAGGTATCGCCCCAAGCTGCAGCCGTGTCTCCTTCGGCGCGCAAAATGGCGAATGCGCTTGATGTGGATACTGCCGGTTTGCAGGGCAGCGGCCGCAAGGGTCTGGTGACCAAGGAAGACGTGTTGGGTGCGGTCCAGCAACCAGCACCTGGCCAGCCAATGATCGCACCAGTTGCCGTACCTGCGGGAGACCGCCCCGAGCAGCGTGTGCCGATGACGCGCATACGTCAGCGTATCGCAGAGCGCCTGCTGCAATCGCAGCAGAATTCCGCGATCCTGACCACGTTCAACGAAGTGAACATGCAGCCGGTGATCGAGCTGCGCAACAAGTACAAGGAAGCTTTCGAGAAGAAGCACGGTGTGAAGCTCGGTTTCTCGTCCTTCTTCGTCAAGGCTGTCGTGATCGCCTTGCAGAAATTCCCTATCGTCAATGCTTCGGTGGACGGCACCGACATCATTTACCACGGCTACTTCGACATCGGCATGGCGATTGGCAGCGAACGCGGTCTGGTTGTGCCAATTTTGCGTGACGCGGACAAGATGTCCATTGCGGACATCGAGAAGAGCATCGCGGAGTATGCCGCACGTGCCAAGGTCGGCAAGATCACGATGGAAGAGTTGACTGGCGGTACTTTCTCCATCACCAATGGCGGCGTATTCGGCTCCATGCTTTCCACGCCCATCATCAATCCCCCGCAGAGTGCGATTCTCGGCATACATGCCACCAAGGATCGTCCGGTGGCCGAGAACGGCCAAGTGGTCATCCGCCCGATGAACTACCTGGCGCTGTCCTACGATCACCGCATCATCGATGGGCGCGAGGCCGTGCAGTTCCTCGTCACGATCAAGGAAGTGCTGGAAGAGTTTCCGGCACGCGTACTGCTGGATCTGTAAATGAAGACTTTTCGTGCTTACCAGATTGTTGAAGAAAGCGGCAAGTCCGCCGGCCGTTTCGTCGAGTTATCGCAGGACAATTTTGACACCGGTGAGGTGGTCATCCGTACCCATTATTCCGGCGTCAATTACAAGGATGCGCTCGCTGCCACAGGGGCTGGTAAAGTTATTCGCCGCTTCCCCTGTGTGGGGGGTATAGACGTTGCCGGGGTTGTTGAGTCTTCGCAGGATGCGCGTTACAGGGCGGGCGATCAGGTATTGATCACCGGCTATGACATGGGCGTCGCGCATGACGGCGGTTTTGCCGAATATGTGCGCGTTCCGGCGGATTGGATCGTGCCGTTGCCGGTCGGCCTTACCATGTTCGAGTCGATGGCGTTGGGTACCGCGGGATTCACTGCCGCCCTTGCGATCCATCGTTTGGAACAAAACGAGCTTACGCCCCAAAAGGGCAAAGTGATCGTCACTGGTGCGACAGGCGGCGTGGGAAGTATCTCTATCCAGATGCTGTCGCAGCTCGGTTATCACGTGGTTGCGCTGACCGGAAAAACCGGCGAACACGATTACCTGAAATCAATCGGTGCCAGCGAGATATTGCCGCGGAACGAGATTGACATGAAGAGCACGCGACCCCTGGAAAAAGCCTTGTGGGCAGGTGCGCTGGATGCAGTGGGCGGAGATACCCTGGCCTGGCTTGCACGTACCATGCAACAGGAAGGTGCCATTGCCAGTTTCGGTAACGCGGGTGGCGCCGAACTGCATACTTCCGTGTTCCCCTTCATTTTGCGCGGAGTGAAACTGCTTGGAGTGGACTCCTCCGCGACTTTGATGCCGCTGCGCAAGCAGTTATGGCAACGCATGGCCGGCGATCTGCGCATTTCGCAATTTGACAAGATTGCGCACCGTATCGCGTTTTCCGAGCTTCCCGAAGCCTGTGCAAAGCTGATCAGGGGTGAGGCGCATGGCCGTTCTGTGGTGGAATTCGTTCCGCACTAGGAATCGCTCGGTTATAATGCGCGCCCTTTGGGGCCTTCAGTGCCCCGAATGCGAAAGTGGCGGAATTGGTAGACGCACTGGATTTAGGTTCCAGCGCCGTAAGGCGTGAGAGTTCGAGTCTCTCCTTTCGCACCAGGTTGTCATTGGAGATGTGAGAGCGATTTCATCAGAAATAGGCGGTTAATACCGCCTCTTTCTGTTTTTAAGTCAAATTTGTTGAGACAAAATAGCCCTTACAGAACCTGCGGCGAGGCAACCGCATAAAACAGCGTCACATGTTTTGGCGACGTAGCGGATGGCCTTCTACGGGGTCATAAACCCCCTCAAACTTCTGTCCGTTCCTGGCCTTCAAGACGGCCTTGTAGCAGGTATTGTCAGGATTTAAGCTGATGACCTGATAGCCTTGCTGTGCCAGCTTATTCTGCATTTCACCGGCAGGAATCCAATGAGCCTTGTCCAAATTCGTGCAATCGAATGTTCGGGCCAGCAGAGGTGTCGAAAGAGTGATCAGGCTGATGGCGATGACAATATGTTGTATGTGCATGATGATTCCTTTCATGAAATGATGGACGTTTCGCGGATATCATGTTCACCCGATCACCTTAAAAGAACCTTAAAGCGCTACGCCAAAGCGGCAGGCGCATATCGGACTGAGCGACTGAAATTCAGGCGCTTATGAACTCCTCCCGACTGGCGTCTCCGTTTGATGTCAAAAGAATTCGTATTCCAGACGGGCCAGAAGAGTCCTGTCTGGAGCTCCCTGGTTAATGCCATGAACCACGCCAACGCTGTATTCAATTTCTTTCCCTGAATCGGTCCGGATTTCTCCATAAAGCACAGGCCCGACCTGATAGGCATTATCATTGGGACGGATGTAGACTTCGATGCCTGGCGAAATTGAAGCCTTGTTAAAATCAATTTTGTAACTAACGCTGTAGGCAGAGCGGAATACATATGAACTGCTCGCTCCGGCACCGACTTCCTTTTCCCAGATCAAATTCAGGCGCTGATCAAAATGTCCGGACCACTTTTCCAGCAGCGGCCCAAATTCGACCCTGCTCAATACGCCGGGTTGCTTATTGTGGGCGTACGACGCCAACAATCCCACATCCGCCCAGTATTCACCTCGGGTGGTAAGTTGAAATGTGTTCTCGAATTCATAACCGGAAGGGTGTGTTGACGCGCCCGGATCACGATTGAATTCACCGATATATATCTCGGGTTTCCACCAACTGGCAAATGCATGTGCAACCGATAGGTTGTAACCGCTCGCGCCATTGACATCGCTGCGACCATCTTGCGAGCTGAAGCCGTACATTTCCACTTCGCTTTGCCCTTGAACCACATACGGCGAATAGACGATGAAGTCGTTGTCCGCGCGGGCTGTGTTTGCCGCCAGACTTATCGCGATTGCGAGCCCGGCAATTGGTGTCATTATCCGATTCGGTTGCATAAATATTCTTCCATTCATATGTTGCATGGTTAGTGAGGAAATCTGTTCCTCGTACAGCGTTGGCTGGGTTACATCTGGTTCGGAGCTTGTGACTTAGCCCGGATTTTCAGCAGCCTTTACCTGTTCACTTCGCTTTTTTCCGGATAGGCGCATCAAAGTCAGGATCGTCAGGAATGTGCCGACATAAAACACGACCTCAATGCCGGACGGCCGAGCGATGTAGCCCACCAGAATATGCAACATCTGCCCAAGCAGGCTGTTTTGGCTCAGTATGTTGGAGGTGTTCCATAGCCCGTTTCCCAATGCAGGTAACAGACCTACCTGGTTCAGGAAGGCGGCCGCTTGTGCAGCGAGCCCGGCAGCGAGGAGAAGGATCAGCCAGCTTGTGACTGAAAAGAAATGCCGCACGGGAATGCGCAACAAGCCGAGGTACAGTAACAGCCCTGCGATAACACCAGCAACCAAGCCTCCCAATCCGCCCAAAACCATATTCAGGCTTTGCTCGCCGCTGGTGGCAATCGCCCAAAGAAAAAGCACCGCTTCGGATCCTTCACGCATCACTGCTACCAGTGTGATGACCATCAATGCAGCCAACGGGCGCTGACCGGATTGAACGGCTGAGCCGATTTCCTTTACGTCCGTCGAAAATTGGCGGGCATTGGAGCTCATCCAGACGTTATGCCATGTAAGCATGGCTACTGCGCTCAGCAGAATCACCGCATTGAGAATGGCCTGCCCCTTTCCCGAAAATTCAGAGGAAGCAACATTGGCAAGAGCCGCTACGACCGATGCGCCAATCAAGCCGAAGGCGATCCCACCGGCGATCCAACGGCCCCGCCCGGTAATCCCGCGGCTCGCGCCGAGCACGATTGCAATGATGAGTGCCGCTTCCAGCACTTCACGAAACATGATGATTGCCGTTGCGAGCATGCTCAGTTCTCCTTTTTGACACCGGGCTTCGCCGTAATCGAGCCCTGCATATCGTGATTGAAGTCGTTAAAGAATTGGTAGCTTCCCGGGTCCATCGGCCCGATATAGATCGTGGTTTCCCCGTGACCCGGCACGATGACCTCGCGCGAAAGGTCATAACTCTCGAACTCGGCCGGAATGGCATCCAGATTGCGGATCACCAGTTTCAGCTTGATGCCGGATGGGAGTGTCATCTGGTTTGGTTCGAACTTGCTATCGCGAATCGTCAGGACAGTCGGTGCCTCATCGGCTGCGAGCGCAAAGCCATTAACAACAAATGAGCCAGCGAGGAATACGGGTAATACAAGCGAAAGCCGCATAATTGTTCCTTTGGTTGGAGATGGGAATCAGCTGTCGGTAATGGTAATCATTCTCATTTGCATTTGCAACTGCATTCGTATATTATTTTCCCAATGCAAAGAAAACGGGGAGTTCACCATGGACCATTTGACTCATCTCAAGACTGCCGGGCTGAAATCCACTCTGCCTCGCCTCAAGGTATTAAACCTGTTTGGGAACGGGAATGAGCGGCACTTAAGTGCCGAAGATGTTTACAAGAAGCTGCTGGCCAGCGGCGATGATGTTGGGTTGGCTACGGTTTACCGGGTACTGACCCAGTTTGAACAGGCTGGATTGCTCATAAGGCACCACTTTGAAAACGACAAGTCGGTGTTTGAGCTGAATGAGGGCAAACATCACGATCATATCGTTTGCCTGCAATGCGGAAGGATAGAAGAGTTCTACGATGCGACCATAGAGTCGCGCCAAAAAAAGGCGGCTGCCGATCGCGGGTATTCCGTGCACGACCATTCGCTTTACATCTACGCGGATTGCATCAAGCCAAAGTGCCCGAATAAACCTTAAAGCTAGCGTGCCAAAGGCAGCTGTTCAGCGCGGATTGTTGATGCCGATGCTGCAGAGCAAGTCGGCAGTTATGGATTCACAATCTATCAAGGCTACGCAGGCAGCCTCGATCGGGCTAGCCCAGAATTTCATAAGTAAAGGCCACCGGAACAGCCGTGAAGCACGTTAATACTGGTGTTCAGACAAAAAAAATTGATGAGGTGCCAAACTGTACCGCAGTAACCGTCCTGATTCCCGGAATTGGTCGTCGTAAAGTCGAGCTGAATTTTGAAAGAGGAGACACACATCAGTAGCGACGGGGGATTGCTCCTGCTCGAACAAGTTGACCGTAAACTGGAATTGCTGTCCCGCAACGCACTGCTGCTCCCGATGAACGCGCTCCGGAACGGATCGAACACACCACACTGGAACTGCTGAGGCAACGCGCCTACGAAATCGCGCAGGGCAACGAAGATATCAATGACTACCAGCGCCGCCGCATTGAGTCGGCACTGCAAACCGCGCTGGGCAAAGTCGATGCTGTGCCGCTTCGAGCGGTGCGCCACGGCTGCGCTGACGTGGAAGATACAAACCGAAGTCGTGCGCCAGTTCATCGCCTCCCATCGCAGGACGCCGACAGAACTGATTCTCGATTTCGATGCCAGTGGCATCCCCTTGCATGGCAACCAAGAAGAACGTTTCTTTCATGGCTACTACGACAACTACCGCTACCTGCCTCTGTACGTGTTCTGCGGAAACCAGTTGCTGGTGTCCTATCTGCGGCCTTCCAAACTCGATGCGGCCAAACATACGGTGGCGATATTGAAATAGCTGACCAGCCATTTGCGCGCAGCGTGGCCGGATGTGCGCGTCATCTTCCGGGGCGATTCAATAAGGTGTGTGAGAGGTGAAATAAGCGGGCTACAGCGAATTGCCGAGCGTGCTCAACGCATTCTTCTACAATTTTTCTAATATTATTCAACAAATTCAAAACCAGTTCAAGTCCGCTATATCTAATCGGGTTCCATGGTATTTCACTCGGGAATGCTGACGAACGGCATATATCTTCCGGAACCCATATTCGGCAAGGTGATAGGGCAAATGCACGTCCGTGAAAAAGGAAAAGATATAGGCCTTTCTTAACGTTGTTTTAACAATAGTACTCTGGTACGGTATTCCCATGATGTCGTTGCGGCTTTGTCCGCAGGGCATGCGCGTCGGTTGATGCGTAAACAAATACTTGTTCAGGGAATTGTCCTTAGTGAAAGTTATAAGAGTCGATTGCGTCAATCATTATGCTGGTGGAGCATCATTTTGATGCCGCGCCGGCTGCTTAAAATTGTTTCCAACAACATGGCGCGGGAGGCATTCCGTCATTCACCTACATTTACTCTTGCGGTGGAAGACATCATTTGGGCCATGGGCAGCTTTTGTGCCTTGAATCGCAAACCCTTCGATGCCGAACTGCTTGTCAAACAATACCCGCCCCCCTACACCTCGGATTCTTTGATTCATGCCGCGCGTGCATTAGGCTTTCGTATCAAGCGGAGGGATGGCGATAGCGCCGCACTGGCCAAACTTAACCTGCCGTGCCTGGTTGTATTAACGGAGAATTGTTCGACACAATCCGCTCGCCCTGAGCTTGTCGAAGGGCAAGGATTACCCGAAGAAGTGGTTCGACCGGCTCACCACGAACGGATCGGCGAGCACCCTAATGAGGACGTTCGCGCTGAGCCAGTCGAAGGGCAGATTGCCCCGGAAGAATCTGCAACCATCCCGCCAGCCGAACCAACTACTGCCCCACCCAAATTCCACCCCGCCATCATCGTCCAGATGACCGCCGAGAGCGTCATCCTGTTCGAAGTCGGCACCAACACTCCCAAAACCATGACGCAGGCGGAATTCGCCACACGTTATGCGGGTGCGGCCTTCCAGCTCGCGCTGGAAACCAAAGCGATCAAGGATCCAGACGGCGCGATGAACAAGCAGGCCGCCTTCGGTTTCAACTGGTTCATCCCGGAACTGCTCAAGCACAAACGCATCTGGCGCGACGTGCTCATTGCCTCGCTCATCATCCAGTTGCTGGGTCTGGCGACGCCGCTGTTTACCCAGGTGATCATTGATAAAGTTGTCGTCCACCGCACCCAAAGCACCCTCATCGTCATCGCCATCGCCTTGGCCGTGTTCATGGTGTTCTCCGCCTTGCTCACCTGGGTGCGTCAATACCTCATCCTGCACACCGGCAACCGCGTCGATGCTGTGCTGGGCCATGCGGTGTTCGAACACCTGTTCAAGCTCCCGCCGCGCTACTTCGAACAGCGCCCCACCGGTGTCATCGCCGCCCGTCTGCATGGCGTGGAAACCATACGCGAATTCATCGCCAGTGCCGCTGTCACGCTGGTGCTGGATTTCCCGTTCCTGATCATCTTCCTGGCGATGATGTTCTACTACAACGTCACGCTCACCTGCATCGCTTTGGCCATCATGGGCGTGATCACCATCATGAGCTTCATCGTCGCGCCCCTGTTCAGAGCCAAACTCAACGAACAATTCATGCTCGGCGCGCGCAACCAAGCCTTCACCACCGAATACGTATCCGGCCTGGAAACCGTCAAGAGCCTGCAGATGGAACCACAGCTCGATGCGCGCTATAGCGACTACCTCGCCGAATACTTGCGCTCCGGCTTCGACGTACGCCAGATCGGCAACACCTACAACGTCGTCTCCAACGGCCTCGAACAAATGATGACTCTGCTCATCCTGGTCGTGGGTGCCTATACCGTGATGACCACCAACGACTTCACCATCGGCATGCTCATTGCCTTCCAGATGTATTCCAGCAAAGTGTCGCAGCCCATGCTGCGGCTGGTGGGGCTGTGGCAGCAATTCCAGCAGGCCAATATGTCCGTGCAACGCCTGGGCGACATCATGAACGCCCCGGCCGAACCTTACTCAGTCCTGCCCAGCCGCATGCGCGAAGGCAAAGGCCATATCGAGATCGAAGCCCTGAGCTTCCGCTATGCCGACGACCGGCCTTTCCTCTACCAGGACTTCAACCTCAAGGTCCCTCCCGGCAAAGTTGTCGCCATCATGGGACCATCTGGATCAGGCAAGAGCACCCTCACCAAACTCCTGCAAGGCTTCTACCAGCCTTCCGGCGGTACCATCAAGATCGACGGCAACGACATCCGTTATCTCTCCGCCAACGAACTGCGTCACTACTTTGGCGTGGTGCCGCAGGAAACGGTGCTGTTCTCCGGCACCATCTACGACAACCTCATGATGGCCAACCCGCATGCCACCTTCGACCAGATCGCGCACGCCTGCAAAATGGCCGAGATCCACAGCGCCATCGAAGCCCTGCCGCAAGGCTACCAGACCGAGATCGGCGAACGCGGCGTAGGACTCTCCGGCGGACAAAAACAGCGCATGGCCATCGCCAGAGCCCTCATCAAACAACCCAGGATACTCGTCTTCGACGAAGCGACCAGCAGCCTGGATGCCAACACCGCCGAGCACTTCGCCGCCACCATCAACCAGCTCAAGGGCAAAGTCTCCATGCTGTTCATCACCCACGCCATGCCCAAGAACCTGCTGGTGGATGAGGTGGTGAGGATAGGGCAGTGGGTGTTGAGTGCGGTGAGTGATGCAAGCGACTTACCCAAGAAGGAAGCTGAGGGAGGGCTGCATGGTTAGCATGGCCCCCTCCATCAACGGTGTTGCAGTGAGGTTTTTAAGCTACCTTGGTATGCAGCGTCAGCCCGAGCGCCTTCATCACTTTCAGTACTGTAGAGAAATCGGGCACACGTTCGCCGGAAAGCGATTTGTACAAACTTTCCCGGCTCAAGCCGGCGCCCTCAGCCACCTTGGTCATCCCCTGCGCACGGGCAATGTCGCCCAAGGCTTTGGCGATAAAAGCCGCATCGCCGCCGCTCTCCTCAATACAGGCATCCAGA
>JAKBDW010000401.1:0-3053 GCA_021834245.1 Pseudomonadota bacterium | reverse complement strand
AAGGGGCGAACAGGTCAGCCGCGATCGCGGCCGCGGGAACTTCGATCATCCCTCCCACCTGCAATTCCGGGTCATATGGCTGCCCCTGGTGGCGTAATTCTGCCTTGGTTTCCTCGATCAGGTCGAGCACGCGAAACATCTCCCCGAGACTCGACAGCATGGGAATCATGATGCGTACCTGGCCAAGTGCCGAGGCCCTGAGTATGGCGCGCAATTGCGGCCGGAAAAGGGCTGTATCGTGCAAACACAGCCGCACCGCCCGCAACCCGAGGGCCGGATTGACGGTGACCGTTTCACTGCCGCGACCGCCACCGTCAACGCGTTTGTCGGCCCCAAGGTCTAGGGTGCGGATGGTTACTGGTTTTCCCGGAATCGCCTTAACGACCTTCGCGTAAGCCCGGTATTGCTCTTCTTCCCCGGGAACGTCAGGCCGGTTCATATAGAGGAATTCTGTGCGGTAAAGCCCGATTCCTTGAGCCGCGACTTTGTTCGCTGCTTTGACGTCGTCTGGTAGTTCGATGTTTGCGTAGAGCGTGATGGCGCAGCCATCGCGTGTTTCAGACGGACTGGCTTTGATGGTCGCCAATTCGCGCTTGAGTTGGGCTATGTCCTTCTGGCGCTGCTGATACTCAGCGATTATGGCTGGTTCGGGGGAAACGATTAAAACGCCCAATTTGCCATCGACGATCAGGTCCTCGCCATTGCGTATGTAGCGCGTGGCGTTGTGCACCGCGACGATCGCGGGTATCTCGAGACTGCGGGCCAGAATCGCTGTGTGCGAAATCGGGCCGCCGAGGTTGGTTACAAATGCGCCGATGCGCGTGTGCTTGAGCAGAACGGTATCCGCCGGTGTCAGATCATTGGCGACTACAATCTGACCGTCCAGCGCGTCTGTAATCTGATCGTGCTCTTCAGCAGTTGAGGTCAACAAGTTGCGCAGAATTCGGTCCACCACCTGGCCGACGTCGGTTTTCTTGCTGCGCAAATAGGGATCGTCCATCTGCTCAAAAACGCCAGCAAGCTGATCGCTCTGAGTTTTGAGCGCCCATTCGGCATTGTAATTTTTCTCGCGTATCGTGCTGCTCGGAGCATCAGAGATCATCTTGTCATGCAAGATAAGAAGATGCGTGTCAATTATGCTTGATATCTCTGGCGGCGCAGACTTCGGTATGTGATTGCGGATGCGCTCAAGCTGAGTGCGGGCGGCTTCGATGGCCGAGTTGAAGCGCTGTACCTCTTCCTCGATCAGATGTGTGGGCAAAACGTATTCCGGCACCTCGGGTCTTTCCCGATGCAGAACGTACGCCTTGCCAATGGCGATTCCGCTACTGACCCCGGTTCCGTGCAATACCAGCATACCTGCTATTCATCCTCGCCGAAGCGGTTTTCCACCAAGTTGAGCAGCGCCTGGATGGCTTGATCTTCATCATGCCCGCTGACCTGTAGCTCAAGCTTGCTGCCCTTTCCTGCAGCAAGCATCATTATGCCCATTATGCTCTTGCCGTTGGCCTGTTGACCATTGCGCCCCAGAGTGACGTCGCTCTTGAACTGGGATGCCAGGCTGACGAATTTCGCCGAAGCACGAGCGTGCATCCCGAGCTTGTTTACGATAGCTATTGTCGCGTTTTTCACCTGCCAGTCTCCGCCTTACTCAGTGTATTGGTCGCGCACACAATGCCCTCGGAGCCGCCAGTCATGGCTTTAGCAATTAGTGCATCCATGCTCAGATTGCGATAATTCAGAACCCGGATCAACATCGGCAGATTTACGCCGCTGACAAGTTGGATGTGACCCCTGCTCAGCAGCCTGCAAGCTATGTTGGTGTGTGATGCGCCGTAGACGTCTGCCAAAATGAGAATTCCGTCCCCTTGATCGAGGCGCGCCAGGCGGTCTTTGAGGGTATGAATCAGATTTTCCGGCGGTAGGTTATAGTCGACCCCCACGAGCTCGACGCCCGCAGGAAGTTTGCCGAGGACATGTTCCACCGAATGCAATAATCCCTTGCCGAAATCCTCCTGAGCAAGAATCAATACACTTATCATACCAACTCCCGGTGACGAATCAGCGCATTCACGCCCTTTCCAGAAAAATAATCAGTCAACTTTCGTACCAGGTAGACGGAGCGATGTTGGCCGCCGGTGCAACCTAGCGCGATGGTCATGTAGCTGCGGTGTTCTGCCTCGAAACTCGGTAGCCAATTTTCCAGGAATCGGCAAAGCTGCGCGAACATTTCTTGCACCTGTTTGTCTTTTTCAAGGAAATCAATAACAGGCTGATCTAGTCCGGTAAGCTTGCGTAAATCGGCCTCCCAGTATGGGTTGGGTAGGCAGCGCACGTCAAAGACGAAATCCGCGTCGAGGGGGGTGCCGTTCTTGAACCCGAACGACTCGAACATCAACGTCATGCCCTCAGTGTCATCACTGCGAGCAAAGTTGTGCACCAAGTGCCTCAATTCGTGAGGCGTAGTGTGGGTAGTGTCGACCCGGAACGAGGCGCTGATCGATAGTGGCCCGAGCAAGTTTTTTTCCTGGCGGATTCCATCCAGCAGAGAGACCCCGTGTCCGGCCAGGGGATGTTTGCGTCGGGTAGCCTTGAAGCGCATCACCAACACGGATTCTTCCGCTTCTAGGAAGATTATTCGATAGTGTAATCCGAGGGATTTAAGCTCGACTAGGCTGGCCGGTAGTGCGTCCAGGAACCGATGGTTTCGGGCGTCGATTCCGACCGCTGCATTGCGCGCATAATCTTTGGGTGTCTCCTTTATCTGGCGCGCGAAATGCGGCAGCAGTGCGGCAGGAAGATTGTCAATGCAGTAAAAACCCATGTCCTCAAGTGCCTGGAGGGCTATGCTCTTTCCAGAGCCGGAGAGCCCGCTGACGATGAGAAAAGTCATGACAGGCACAGCGCTGGCGTATACGGCATGTCCGTTCCGCCAGTAAGTTCCGCTCTCGGAAAATCGCAGTCGATCATTCTTTTGGGCCCTTCATTGCCATTTCCTGGCGTTTCACAAGTTCCTCCAACGGGTTAACGCCGCGCATTCTAAGTATGTGGCC
>JAKBDW010000428.1:0-3061 GCA_021834245.1 Pseudomonadota bacterium | reverse complement strand
CGGGACAATCATCGCGCGTTTAGTGAACATTGCCACATGATCCGCCGATCCAGTGACCCGAAAGTTGGTACTTCTTAGTCATCGAGAACGAAGGTGCCGTTATCTTCATGGTAACCCTGCTAGTCATATGCTCGCTGTCTCTCATTTCGGTATCAAAGGTACCCGATGTCTGACCTTTCCCGTCGGCGCAACGAAACGTGCCGGCGACCGAATGACTGGTGGAGCGAGAAGGTTTGCTGTCGCATCGGCTATCGCCGTTTTTCCCCAGAAAAATGTCTTGCGTTTTATCCTCCCCCTGCTTTTTGACGCATGTCTGGTATTTGCGCGTGGGTGATTGCGCGCCCAAAGCCCTTTGCAAAGCGGCACGCTGTTCGGGGCTCAGGTGCTGCAGCTGATCCTGCGGGATGGGCATCTGTTCCGGTCCCTGTCCCTGGTGGTGCATTGTCATTTCCCACAAGCCTGGTTTCATCTCCATAAACGCCGTGGCGCTCGCGCTGGTAGTTGCCGCTGCAAGGACGATGCAGGCTGTCAATGCGATGCATGAGATCTTTTTACTCATAACGATTCCCCCCGGTGGTCGGTTGACTTGTTGCCAAAATATTTCCGCGTGGACTTTCTTGGTAAGTCCACTTCGGGACGACTGGCGACAGATTTTGGCACCCGTTTCAGAGAATGGAAAGAGGGTGCAATAGAGGCGATGTAAATCGGGTGAGGACAAGGGCGACCGGCGGTGCGGCCATTCAGCAGTCGCGCTCGATGGCGTCAAGCAGGGCATTGAGACCTTGAGAAACGCCTGTTCCCGTGTACGTCGGGCAGCTTCCAAGCCCGCGGACTATGTCTCGCCCGGTTGCGAGTGTACGCCGTGCCAGCGGTTCACGATTTTTCGGGCATTGCCGGCTGGTGTCCGAGTCTACATGTATCACGCTTCATGTTTCTCGAAAAGACCTGACGGCGTGGTCGCGGCTTGTTTGTCCGACGAGCTGTGACTGGATTGATGCCAGGACTGATTTCGGACGACGGAGCCGCGTGTGAGCAATGTCGATTGGGAAAAAGGTCAGCGGATCGAGGTTTGCTGCGCTGACATTTGGGCAGGAAAAATCTGGTGGATCAGATGGTCTACGCAGCCTCTGGGGTAATACAACTTGCCGGGGGCGGCCTTTGCCGCAAGTCCCCGGCGCATTGATTAAACGGCGCGCGTCGGCCTAGCGGTCGTTGCCGGCGAACGCACCGAGAAGCTGCAACAGGCTGATAAACAGGTTATAGATCGCCATATACAGGTTGATCGTGGCCATGATGTAGTTGGTTTCGCCGCCATTGATGAGGGCGCTTGTCTGATAGAGGATGTACCCGCACATCAGCACCACAATCATCGTGGACATAGCCAGAGCCAGACCGGCGATTCCAAGAAATATGTTGGCGATGCCAGCAACGATCGCAATGAGCATTCCGGCAAAGAGGAATCCGCGCAGATAGCTGAAATCCTTGCGCGTGGTTAGAGCGTACCCTGAAAGCCCCAGGAAAATGGCTCCCGTGCTGCCCATGGCGTAGACAACAAGTTCGGTCCCATTGCTGAAGTGCGCGATATAGAAATTGAGCAATGGTCCCAGTGTATAGCCCATGAACCCGGTAAAGGCGAAAATAGATACTAGGCCCCAGGCGCTGTTGCGCAGCGCAGTTGTCAGGAACAAGAGTCCAAATGTGCCAATCAAAACAGGCAGGATGCCGAGAGGCCGGGCATGCGTAAACATCGCCCATGCAGCTGTTCCTGCGCTGAAGAGCAGAGTGAACGACAGGAGAATATAGGTGTTGCGGATGACGCTATTGGTTGCCAGAGCTGACGTGCGTCCATAGGCGCTCTGGGTCCTCGATGTATCTAGATCCTGATTCATTTGGGCCTCTCTCGACTTAAATTGTCATTGGCGCCAGACTGGCGAATACCCGGATTCTTGCCTGATATGACAGAAAGTCCGGCCAATGGTTCAAAAGGATACCGGAGTCGGGGAGGGAAAGGAAATCCTTGGGCAATAAGGCGGCGCAACAGCGGCGCTACGCTTTAAAAGCAGCAGTTATGATGATGTAAGCGCGACGTTCGTTTCCGGTTTCGGAATGCTTCCTTTCGGCCAGGTTTTCTCCTTATTTTGGCAAGCTTGGCATGGCGAGCAAGGCAAACCATGAACGCTGCGCTGTTACCGGAACCTGCTGCCTGTCAACAGCCGATTACGCAGTGAAACCGGTCGTCGGAGTCGGTGATATGTTCAACGTGGGCCATAGATGGGCGTTTCACCTGGAACTTGAAAAGTAAAGCCAGGTGGGAAACAGCGCTTACGAATGCACGGCCGGTGATCGCAAGATGCTGGAATTCAGCGGCCTGATCCAATTTTTATAGATTGCGCTGCCCGGCTGAGGCCATGCGACCTCGAAGCGCCGGGGTAGTTGTTCCTGTTCGGACCTTTTCCCGCCTTCGGCAACGTGCGTTGTGAGTTCCGGTGCGGTCAGCAGGTTTCGATGCGCCGTGCGCGGGCGGGGTCTTAATTCCGCTGACTATAACCAAAGTTGTCTGGCCTGATTGTAAGGTTCGGAGGATCATAGCGACGAACTGTTCGAAGCCAAATGTCCTTCGACGGCTTTAAATATATTCAATAGGCCCATTAAAAATCCCAAGAGGATCTGCATCATGATGAAGAAATTCTCGACTAAGGTCGTATCCGGTGCCATTTGCGGCAGTCTGCTGACGCTGGCAGTTGGCGTTGTACCTGCCATGGCAAGCCCCTGCAGCCCGTGTGCACCAAAGGCCCGTCCGATGAAGCACATGAACCCTTGTGCTGCCAAAAATCCGTCCGCGAAGCACATGACGAAGCGCAATCCCTGTGCGGCGAAGAATGGCGCGGCCGCCCACATGAAGAAGAGCAATCCCTGTGCGGCGAAGAATCCGAGCGCTCCGAAAAACGCCGGCGCATCCATGTGATGTTGCCGCAGGCGGCTCAAGTCGCTGCTTGACTTAGGCCGCCACGCCTTGCTCTTCGGGTAGATCTTTTGTCATGGGCAATGCGAAAGTCGCGTC
>JAKBDW010000218.1:0-3067 GCA_021834245.1 Pseudomonadota bacterium | reverse complement strand
CCGCGCCGCCTTCCGTGGCACACGGAGCGTGCGTGAGCTCAGCGCCACTCTGCGCGAAAGCCGGTTGCATACGGTGTGCAAGGAAGCCAACTGCCCCAATCTTGGTGAATGTTTCAACCACGGCATGGCAACCTTCATGATCATGGGCGCGATCTGCACCCGGCGCTGCCCGTTCTGCGACGTGGGCCACGGGCGGCCGCTGCCGCTCGACCCAGCGGAGCCGGAGAGTCTGGCCAGCACCGTGGCCGCAATGCGCCTGGAATACGTGGTGATCACATCGGTTGACCGCGACGACTTGCGCGATGGGGGTGCCAGGCACTTTGCCGACTGCATACGCCAGGTGCGGGCGGCGAACCCGGGTATCCGGGTCGAAGTGCTGACGCCGGATTTCCGCGGGCGTGTCGATGTTGCGCTTGAGCTCCTTTCGGCTACGCCTCCAGATGTGTTCAATCACAACATCGAGACGGTGCCGAGGCTGTACCGCGAAGTCCGCCCTGGCGCCGACTACGCGCATTCGCTGGAGCTTCTCGCGCGGTTCAAGCGCCAATGTCCGCATGTTGCGACCAAGTCGGGGCTGATGCTGGGCGTTGGCGAAACGCGCGAGGAAATCGAGAACACGCTCGCGGATCTGCGATCGCACGCTGTCGATATGGTGACGATTGGGCAATACCTTCAGCCGAGCTTGCACCACCTGCCGGTGCGCCGCTACGTCACGCCGAATGAGTTCGATGAGCTGCGCCAGGTCGGTGAGCGCATGGGATTTCGTCACGTAGCGTCGGGGCCGATGGTGCGCTCGTCCTACCAAGCGGATCGGCAGGCACGCGGTGTGATAGGAGGCGGGC
The DNA here is from genome assembly GCA_021834245.1 of Pseudomonadota bacterium. Lineage (GTDB taxonomy): Bacteria > Pseudomonadota > Gammaproteobacteria > Acidiferrobacterales > UBA6901 > JAJXUF01. The sequence goes on along the minus strand of JAKBDW010000218.1, from coordinate 2,225 downwards.
GATGAGCCACGCGACGTGGAGCATCAAGATTGAGCGTCTGCAGACTCATCTTGCGGTGGGTGTGTACGACGACGAGCGTGACCCGCAGCCGGTGTGGGTCAGCGTCACCATGTGTGGCGTGGCGCCGGCAGTGCCCACCGGGCTCGATGAGTGCCTTGACTACGAGCCTCTGTGCCGTTGGCTAGCAAGCGAATGGCCGCGCTCCCCGCACACGCCGCTTATGGAGACCCGCCTGAACGAGGTGTTCGATTTCATCTTCGCGCTCGATGCGCGCGTGCGCGAAGCAACGGTTGGCCTGTACAAGCAGCGTGTCAGCCGCTACGCGGCAGCGATCGGCGTCGAGCGATCCACCAGTCGCGACGAACATGCGAAGGCAATGCTTCCCCGATTGCAGGCAGCGCGGGCCCGGAATGGATTCGGTGCGGGCAACACGCAAAGGCATGAGCAGACGATGAACTTATGAAGGGAGATAACGACATGGCCACGCCCACAACATTTTCCGCAGTGCCCCAGAACTACACCTGTCCTCCGAGCGTTCTGTTTGCGATGTGCATCGGGGTTTCCCTTTACTGGCTGTTCGCGCTGTCGATGGGGGCGCTGCTGCCAAGCATTGGAAGCGAGTTGGGCATCAAGATCGCTGACCTGTCCTTGCCCATGAGTCTGGCTGGACTCGCGTCGGGGATTTTCATCATGCCCGCCGGTGCGCTTGCGGATCGCGTCGGGCGTTTGCGTATGACGCGTTTGGGTCTGGCTGTCGGGCTGGTTGGCATGATCCTGTGCGGAATGGCCAACGGCATCGGACTGTTGATTGCGGGGCGCCTGCTTCAGGGTCTTGCCGCTGCCATCATCATGCCGGCAACGCTGGGCTTGGTGAAGGCCTACTACAACGATGAAAACCGGCCAAAGGCATTGAGCTTCTGGTCCATGGCAACCTTTGGCTGCGCCAGCGTGTCGAGCATCTTTGGCGGACTGACTGCCACATTGTTGGGCTGGCGCTGGGCTTTCCTGCTGGCCATCCCGTTCATCCTGGCGGCGTTCTGGATGTTGCGTTCGGCGCCGGAGAGCAAAGTTGCAAACACCCAGAAGGCACGTTTTGACGCAGTTGGATTCGTGGTGTTGATCATCGGTTTGTTTTCACTGAATCTGCTTGTCGCCAAAGGCAACATGTGGGGCTGGACCAGTGCCAACGCGTTGGTGGCGCTCGGCGTCTTCGTGCTCATGCTGCTGATTTTCATTCGCGCTGAACGGCGCCATGCGATGCCGATTGCCGATCTATCGTTGTTTAGCCGCACGGTCTTTACCGGCTCGGTACTGGCCAACCTGTTCATCAACTCGTTGCTGGGTATTCTGATCGTGTCGCTGATCTACTTGCAAAAAGGACGCGGTCTGTCCGCGATGGATGCCTCCTTGTTGACCTTGAGCTACACAGTCACGGTGCTGACCTTGATCCGCGTTGGCGAAAAAATGTCCAAGAAAATGGGGGCGCGTGTGCCGATGGTGCTGGGTTCGCTGTGCATGATCGCGGCAGCTGCACTGCTGTCCTGCACCTTCATCAAAGACGATACCGTGTTCTTCACGGTGGTGCTGATTGGGGCGGCTTTCATGGGCAGCGGTCTGGGCCTGTTTGCGACGCCCGCCGTCAATACCGCTGTTGGTCAAGCGCCAGCCGACAAGGCTGCTGCTGCCGGGGGGATCTTCAAGATGGCCAGCTCGCTGGGTGGCGCGTTTGGTATCGCCATTCATCTCGCGGTGTTTGGAGGCGTTCTGGCGTCGACCAAGAATATCAACGTCGCGGCGCAATACGGCATCGGCATCGGCGTTGTGGCCGCACTGCTCAGCGCACTGACATCTTTCATGCTCGTGAAGCCAAGTTCCAGGCGGGTTGTCGCGATGGCGTGATGCCCATTGCAGGTACGACGGCCATACCGCTGCTGCTCGCGGCGATGCGGAAGATTGCGCACCGCTTGCACGTCAGGAGAAACTCGCAGTGATGTAATCGGCCAGGCAGCGGACGGCCTCGAACGGGCCATCGCCGCTGAAATGCAAGCGAACCTCGAGTTCGCCCATGGCCGGGAAGCCCTCGCGTTCGCCCAGCGTGCGCATGCCTTCGGGAACCGTGGTCGCCGACAGCAGCGTCACGCCCAACCCGGCGCGCACAGCGGCAATGATGCCGCTGTAGCTCGAGCTTGTATAGGCAATGCGGTAGGGTTTGGACAACCGTGTCA
>JAKBDW010000395.1:0-3084 GCA_021834245.1 Pseudomonadota bacterium | reverse complement strand
TCCGATCTAGGGGATAAATGACCGCGTTGGGGCCCGCATTCGCCATCATCAGGCCACCCAGCAGCATGGTGGCGATGATGGTCACGGCATAGGTCTCGAACAGGTCGGCTGCCATGCCGGCGCAGTCGCCGACGTTGTCGCCGACGTTATCGGCGATGACGGCCGGATTGCGCGGGTCGTCCTCCGGGATGCCTGCCTCGACTTTGCCGACGAGGTCCGCACCGACGTCAGCGCCCTTGGTGAAGATACCGCCACCGAGACGGGCAAAGATGGAGATCAGCGAACCGCCGAAACCCAAGCCAACAAGCGCATGCGTTGCTTGTGTCGAGGTTTCGCCGAGGCTGGTCAGAAACAGGTAATAGCCAGCCACACCCAGCAGCCCGAGGCCAACCACCAGCATGCCGGTAATCGCCCCCCCTTTGAAGGCCACGTTCAGCGCCGCATTGAGGCCCGTCCTGGCGGCTTCGGCGGTGCGTACATTGGCGCGCACGGAGACGTTCATGCCGATGAAACCGGTCAAGCCGGAGAGCAGGGCGCCGATGGCAAAACCGATCGCAGTCTGCCAGCCGAGCGCGATCAGGATGACGACGAACAATGCTGCACCGACCCAGGCGATGGCGGTGTATTGGCGTTTCAGATATGCGGAAGCTCCCTCCTGTATGGCGGCGGCGATGCTTTGCATCTTTTCGCTGCCCGTCGATTGAGCCAGTATCCACTTGCTAGAAATGATGCCGTACAGAATCGCTGCAATCGCACAAAATAGTGCAAAACCCAAGCCACCTGCCATGATTTATCTCCTCAAGTAAAAACCGCCCCTTGCGGAGCGGTATGTTAACGACATCAAATTTTGAATTCCTCCAGTTTTTTTGCGACGGCTACGTTCTTCAACTGCACATATTGCGGCAACCCGTCTTTGTATGGCGGGTAATCTTCGCCCCTGATGAGCGGCGTGAGATAAGTACGGCATTTTTCGGTGATTCCGAAACCATCCGGTGTAATGAAATTGCGCGGCATGAACTTTTCCACGTTGGCGACTTTGGATAGCGGGGCGACGCCGACTTTCCATTTGTAGGGCTTGTCAGATACGCGCTCCACGGTAGGCATCACCGCGTTCTGTCCCTTGAGTGCCAGCTCGACGGCCGATTTGCCGAGTGCATAGGCTTGCTCTACGTCGGTTCTGGAAGCGACGTGGCGAGCGGCGCGCTGCAGGTAATCGGCGACCGCCCAATGGAATTTATGCCCCAGCGCATCCTTGACCATATTGGCGACCACGGGCGCGGCGCCGCCAAGTTGTGCATGGCCGAAAGCATCCCGCGTGCCTTGCTCGGCCAGGAATTTGCCATCGGGATAATGGCAGCCTTCGGATACCACCACACTGCAATAGCCGTGCTTCTTGACCATCGCGTCCACTTTGGCGAGGAATTTCTTCTGGTCGAACTCGATCTCCGGGAACAGGATGACGACCGGGATGCCTTGTTCCTCGACCAGGCCGCCTGCCGCGGCGATCCAGCCTGCATGGCGTCCCATCACTTCCAGCACGAACACCTTGGTGGAAGTCTTGGCCATGGAGCGCACGTCGTAACTGGCCTCCAGCGTGGAGACGGCGATGTATTTGGCGACGGATCCGAAGCCTGGGCAACAGTCGGTGATCGGCAGGTCGTTGTCCACGGTCTTCGGCACATGGATGGCCTGCACCGGATAGCCCATCTTGTCGGACAGCTGCGAGACCTTGTAGCAGGTGTCGGCGGAGTCGCCCCCGCCGTTATAGAAGAAGTAGCCGATATTGTGCGCCTTGAACACCTCGATCAGGCGCTCGTATTCGCGCTGGTTCTGTTCCAGCGATTTGAGTTTGAAGCGGCAGGAGCCGAAGGCGCCGGAAGGGGTGCTGCGCAGTGATGCAATGGCTTTGGCGGACTCTTTGGTGGTATCGATCAGGTCTTCGGTGAGGGCGCCGATGATGCCGTTGCGTCCCGCATAGACCTTGCCGATCTTGTCCTTGTGTTTTCGTGCGGTTTCGATCACACCGCAGGCTGAGGCATTGATGACGGCCGTCACGCCGCCGGATTGTGCATAGAACACGTTCTTCTTTCCCATACTTTGCTCTCCGTCAAAGGTTGTGAAATGAAACTATTTATTTGAAACAAAAGTTATCTTACGCCAATTATGGCTTATATTGTTGCGTATGAGTGCTGTAGGGAATCAGGCTGAAGTAGAACGGGACTTCAGTCTGAAGTAAAATGAAAACCATGCGAAAAGACTATACAAGTAATAAAGATATAATCAAAAAAAACGAAGTAAACCATTGCTGGGGGATATAGATGGCCATCGAATTATTCAATAACGGGAAACACTTGTGCCTGATGTTCGACGATCTGGTGGATGATACGGCCGGGGAAGCGGTGCAGGCCAACCAGTTTCTGATCGTCGATAACGGGCATGGCGCGTTGATCGATCCGGGCGGCAACATGACTTACAACGGCCTGTTGATGGAAATGCACAATTATTTTCCGCCAAAAAAACTGCAATACATCCTCGCGTCTCACGCAGATCCGGACATTATTGCCTCGGTCAATAAATGGATGATCCATTCCGACTGCAAGGTAATGATCTCAAAATTGTGGGTGCGTTTCGTACCGCATTTCTGCAGCGGCGACAACTCTTCAGGACGTATATTCGGCATTCCCGACGAGGGCATGAACCTGCCTTTGGGTAACTCCATCATCAAGGCGATCCCGGCGCACTTCATGCATTCGGAAGGTAACTTCCAGTTCTACGATCCTGTCAGCAAGATACTGTTCTCGGGCGATATGGGGGCATCGCTTGTGGGACATACCGAGGCAGACACGCCCGTTGAAGATTTCAAATCGCACGTCCAGTACATGGAAGGCTTCCACAAGCGTTACATGATTTCCAACAAGATATGCCGTTTCTGGGTCAACATGGTGCGCCAGATGGATGTTGAAGCCATCGTGCCGCAGCACGGACGCTCATTCAAAGGCAAGAAGATGGTGAACGAGTTCCTGAACTGGATCGAGGCATTGCCTTGCGGCATCGACTTGCTGACGCAGGAGAACTACCGCGCTC
>JAKBDW010000573.1:0-3091 GCA_021834245.1 Pseudomonadota bacterium | reverse complement strand
GAGGCTGGACGCATCGTAGATATAGGGCGTCATTCCGAGCTTCTCGCCCGTGGCGGTTTATATGCGCAACTCTATCACGAGCAATTCCATCAGGTACGCGAGTCGCAGGGTTAAGGCGGAACAGCCGGAGTATTAACCGGTAGTTCTTTCGACATTGCGACGGAATGCAGCCTGCGTATATTCAGCCACGACCAAACACGGGAATTGCAGCGCCGCACACAGAGCGCGCGTCGTCGGACAACAGAAACGCGATGACGCCCGCGAGATCGGCGGGCTGAACCCAAGTGGAGAAATCCGCCGTGGGCATTGCCGCCCGATTTTGCGGAGTGTCTATTGTCCCCGGCACCACGCAGTTGACACTCAAGCCGTGCGCCTTAAGTTCACCGGCCATGCTTTCCGTCACCCGCAACACTGCAGTTTTGGCGGCAGCATACGCGCTGTAGTTCGCGCTTCCCTGAAACGCGGCCCTGCTTGCCACGTTCACGATCTTTCCTTGCCGGGCACCCAACATATAGGGAATCGTCGCTCGGCAGGCATTGAGCGTTGTGCGGACGTTGATGTCGTACAGAAAATCCCATTCGCCGGGATCTGTTTCATGTACCGGACGGCCTCCTCGGAAACCGCCGACGGTGTTCACCAATCCGTCGATGTGACCGAAGCGTTTGTGCGCTTCTGCGACCATGATGTTCACGGCCTCTGCAGCCGTCATGTCGACGCCATCCGCGAGCCAGTATCTCGTCGGATCTGGCAATTTTCCAAAGGTGGCACGCAGTCGGTCCTTCGACCTGTCCACGAGAACAGTCTTCCACCCATCTCTGACCATGCGCTCGGCGACGGCTTGCCCGAGATTTCCGACTGCGCCCGTGATTATCACTACCTTGTCCTGCAGAACGGTCATGTGCGCCCCCTCAGATTGCGTAAATCGAATTTAGTTTGTGGCGCTAGTCACAGCCGTGATGCACCGCCATAATGTCAGCGAAAATAACCGATATTTGCCATAGAGGGAAACGCCGGCAGGCTGAATTTATCAGCGCAGACGCCGACTTCAGCCGTGTCGTGTGGTTTCCACGGGCAACTAATCGGTACATCGCGACTGCATTATCTCAAAATGTCCGGGGGATTCTCGGGCAGGAGACAAAGCAAATCGCATCGCATCATGTAATATCTCGGATCCGCCCTAAGGTGATGGGCTGTCTTCGAGGCGGTGCAAGAAAAGCGGCTGTTGCCACACTTAGCCGCAGCGCGCCCAAAAGCGCATGGTTTCCGCCGATCGGCGAATTCGACCCGCTGTTCGGTCGTAGATTTCTGGCTCAATTCCTAAACTTACAATAAACCGCTAACCGAGCGGGTAAGAGGTAAGTGTTTGGCACGGTTCACAAATCAGTTTAGTCTCGGGCTGCGCTGGCTTAACTGCGGCTGGCGACTATTTCGCCGAAATCCCTGGTTACTGACTGGCATGGGTTTTTGTGCGGCAGCCCTGTTCACATTGCTGACTTTGATTCCGTTTGTCGGCGGTCTCGTTATCGGCACTATCGCGCCGATCATCGTGGCGAGCACGTATCTAGCCTTGGACACGTTAAGTCGGCTGAAATCCCCCTTGCCTGCTTCGCTGCGCCTGGCGGCGATTAAAAAGTCGCCCAGCGAGTTGCTCAGCATCTTCCGGGACGAGCAGCGCGTAATTCCTGCCGTCGTGGTTGCGATCATTGGAATAGTAATGACTATCCTGGCCAATATCTTGATGCTGCTCGTTGCCGGTGACGCATGGACAAGCAGTTGGTCGAGTCTCAGTGCTGGATCGGCTCTAGCCGTGCTCATGGCCGCAGCGCTGGGCTTTATAGTCTATGTTGTTCTGGCCCTGTGCTTGATATATGCCATGCCCCTAGCATTCCTGCGGCATGAACCCCTGATCCCATCCATTGGACGCAGCCTCAAAATTGGCGCCAGACACTTGCCGGCGCTTTTGGTCCCCCTCGCGGCCTTGTTGCTGCCAGTTGCTCTGGCTGTCATTGTTTCGTTGCTGTCTATCTGGACTGCATATCTGCTTGCGTTCACATTCAGTATTTTCATGCTGCCCATCGTAATATCCGGACTCTACTGCAGCTACCGGACTCTTTTTCCGCTGACACCCACCGCCGCCTAGTCTCGACGCATGCAACGCGGCGTAGTTACCCACAACGAGACCGGCTGCCTGTTCGAAGCTGGCCATTGCGGCCGCATCACCGCAAGCGATGATTTATCGCGATCTACTTAGCTTCCGTGTTCTAAAGAAGGGATTCGGCGTAGCCTCCACAATGCTGCAGATATTCCACTATGCGGCAAAATGTGGAAGGATACGTCCATGACTGGTTTTCTATTGCGCTGCGGCGTTTCGGCATTGGGCTTGTGGCTCGCCTCGGTACTGGTGCCCGGCATTGAGGTTCACACCTTTGGGACTCTCCTTGGTGCGGCACTGCTGCTCGGTATCGTGAACGCGGTGGTCAGGCCGCTGCTCATTGTCCTCACATTCCCGATTACCGTCCTTACGCTCGGACTGTTCTTGCTGATTATCAATGGCGCAATGCTCGAGCTGGTAGCGTGGATTTTCACCGGCTTCACAATCCGCAGCTTCACTTCAGCGTTGTTGGGATCGATCGTCGTGAGCCTGACCGCGTGGGTCGCATCCTACTTCATCGGTCCACGCGGACGGGTAGAAATCATTGTAGTGCGCCGTAAACATTGAGTCTGCAATCGGCCAATCATGGGCAACATGCTGCCGGGTTCTGCCCCTTCGCGGAAAAGTGAAATGCACTACCGGCCGATAGTCCCGTGAGCAGCTTTCTCGAGGGGGTCGCGCAGACGCGCAAAATCGTGCGGTGCAACATATTGCAGGATTTCCTTGCCTTTGCTGTCGATGACAAGATCTAGTCCTTTATCCGGGTAAAGAAAATGCTCGACTTGCGCGTCAGTGCGAATACGTTCGGCAGGTTGTCCAAAGCGAGCTAGGGCTGTCTTCTCGCCAAAGCTGGCGGACGGGATGAAGGTTATGGTTCCAATTGGCGCCTGGTCAGCCGCGGGAACGTCGTCGGCACGCAAGGTGAACTCCAGAGTCTTG
>JAKBDW010000502.1:0-12543 GCA_021834245.1 Pseudomonadota bacterium | reverse complement strand
CAGTAACCATTGCATGCTCCTCCCGATTCCTCAGCGTCAAGGGCCGCCGCCTGATTAAAATCAATGCGCCCGTCGATCACGTCGCGAAACGATGTGATCACACTATTCATATTTTTGGACTGGGGCGACAGGCGCAGCACGTCTATTTTCAGCTCGCGCAGTTCCGGTATTTCCCGCATGAGGTTAACCTTGGATCCAGACTGGACCTGAATCCCATTCAGCACCAGAAACTGCTCGCCTTCACGGGTGTCCAGTTCCAATCCATCGGGGTACTCTTGGCAGCAAAACCGGCAGGAATCCTTCGGCAGACTGTGGGCACGCGCCGTAAAGCAACGTGCCGAAAAGGCTAAAGGCAGCCGGCCATAGCCGAAGATCTCGGTCTGCACGTCTGATGGCCTCCGCGCCTGCAGTGCGGCTATGGCTGTGTGACTGAGTTCGAGCGGCGGCACCCAGCGATAGGCCCCAAGTTCGGCGAACAGCTGCAATGTTTCGCCATTGTAGGTGTTGATCTGTGGTCCCACGACAAACGGTGCATGGCCGGCCAGCATGTTTATCGCGGCCATATCATTGGCTTCTACTCGAAAGCGTCCATTTTCTACTATACGCCGCATGTAACTGAGTTCCGACGCAGCCTCGACTAGCACCATTGTCGATAGCACTACCTCCTTGCCGGTGTCTGCGAGGCGTACACCAATTTCTAGCCAATCCGCTATGTTTAGGGCACGGCGTTTGGAGCATACCGTCTCCCCCAGATAGACGACATCAACCGGTGCCTGCTCGAGACTGGCGTAAAACTGCATTACAGTGTCTCGATCCCAGAAGTACTGGATCGGACCAACCGAAAGTTTCATAGGATGTTCCCGTTTCTCAGTTGTCCGGCAATGGCGGAATCAGGGCTTTATCTTTCACAACCATGTCCGGTCGATGGCTCCCAAGGTATGCTGACGACCTTCCGCGAGCCGGTCGAGCTCGGCAATCCATTCCGGGCGGGGTGTGTATTGAATCGGATCTCGGGCACATGCGTCCAGCGCCGCTCGCAACACCCGGGTGACCTGGGCAACATAGGCTGGGCTGCGCTGACGTCCTTCGACCTTAATTGCCTTGACGCCCGCCTGCCATAGCTCCGGCAGGATGCTAAGCACATTGAGGCTTGTGGGCTCCTCCAATGCGTAAACCGGTGACTCATCTGGTCCGCCTTTGACAATAAATCGCCCTTTGCACAAAGTCGGATAGCCGGCATTCTCGCGTGGCGCGTAGACGTCGATGAGGACCCCGTTTAGACGAGAACGACGTCCGCTAGTCGACTCTTCCCAACGCACTGCTTTTGCTGGGGAACAGACGCCACAGGTATTGGGCGACTCTCCAGTTACGTAGGACGAAAGTGCGCAGCGCCCCTCGACCATTACACAAAGACTGCCAAATCCAAAGACTTCCACTTCAATGGGAACATTGCCGATGACATAACGGACCTGATTCAGGGAAAGAACACGCGGCAATACGACACGTTGTACGGAAAACTGACGTGCGAAGAAACGGATTGCCTCCGGGTTCGTCGCCGACCCTTGCACTGACAGATGCAAGCGCAATCCGGGATGGTTCTTGGTGCAGTAACGCATGAGTCCGGGATCGGCCAGAATTACGGCGTTGACTCCCAGTTCTGCAGCGGTATCTGCCGCCTGCGTCCAGTCGTCCCATCGCACGGCACTTGCATAGGTATTAAGCGCGAGAAACACCGCCACACGACGGTCTTGTGCATAGCGAATCCCGCGAACCATGTCGTCTTTGTCAAAGTTCAGCCCTGCAAAGTTTCGAGCATTAGTGGCATCGCGAAATCCCATATATACGGCGTCGGCGCCGTTATCTACTGCTGCCTTAAGGGCAGGGAGACTGCCAGCCGGGCAGACAAGTTCCAGTCGAGTGCTCAATTGTACGTACCCATGAAGTCAAGATCCTGATACCAACTGCGGATAACGCCCTTTCCCCTGGACAAAACCGCGAAGTCGCAAGAGCACGTCGATCTCACTCAAAACGCGCCACTTGCGCACTCCTCGTTTTGTATTCTCATTTTCGACAACAGGGTTGTAGACACCACGCCGCCATTCATTGGTCACCCGGGATCCCTTCAACCCGTGAAGCGGATGCAATTTAAGGCCGTCGATTCCATCGTCCTATACCAGCACCAACGAGATGTGCATGTGAGCTGTGGCGTCGCGTTTGAGGCAGATAGATCCAACGTCAGATGCGAGTATGCGGTTCGGATCGCCGTACTGCGTGGCATGATCTTACAAAACGTATCCAAGAAATCTGCCAGCGCCAAGAGCGCCGAAGCTACCCAACTTCGTCCAAAACGCGACGCCGGAACTTCGCGCCGATCTCGCCTGCAATTTTCGCGCAGGCATCGATATCCACACCAGCCAGGCCGTCAATTGCAGTGAGCGTAACCTCTGGCACGAAATCGCAGGCACGTCGTGCGAAATCCAGCAAAGATCGGTAGGCGCCGGCCAGTTTTGGTCGGCAGTAGCGGTTATACAGGATCTCGTTCTGGGCATTTAAAGATATCGAAAGCGCATCAACGATGTCTTCCATGTCCGGGGTTACATCCCGGCCGTAGACCAAATTTGCTAGACCATCGGTATTGATGCGGACTCGTCCGCCGCGTGCGCGAAGCCGTGATGCAATCTCAAGCACGGTATACAAACGCAATGTTGGTTCGCCCAAGCCACAAAATACGACTTCTCGGTAGCGGCGTGGGTCCCCGGCAGCTAACAGTATTTCCTCCGCTGTCGGCTCCCGCCGCAACCGCAACTCGTAGCCACGAACACCCCAAGTGTTATTGAATTTTGGGCAGAATCCACAGCGCAGCGTGCAACGATTGGTAACGTTGAGATAACAGTTGCCATTCAGCGCGTAGGCAATCGCACCGCTTTGGTCTTGTGAGTAGGACAAGGATTCTTCAATCATGGAATCAATTTAAAAACAGGCGGTCTTTGCCGGCCTTGACGCAGGTCAATGTTAGTCCATCTCCTTGATCGGGCAGTTCCCTTCAATTAAATGGTAAGGAGCCACCACATGCCAGCGCTTTCCGGTAGCATGTCTCCGGCACGTATATGGTATTGACTTCCGTTGATTATCGCGCGCGAAGATATTACCTACGCAAAAGCGGCCCCACTCGATGTGTTGCGCCGCCATAAAGAACAACAACGCAACACACACGTCCTCTGTACAGCCTGCCCCCCTGTTAATCAGAGGTTTCAGATGAATCGGCGTTAACGCACTTCGTGTCCCCTCACATTTCATCCCCTCGCCGAATCTGTGCTCAACCCTCACTTGTCGACTACTTGGACAATGATCGGAATTCCATCCGGTCGATGCATAGACGACAAAACCCACTACAAACACGTAGGGCGGATAATTTTGCTCAATCCCAATCCTCCAGTTATTGACCTAGATCAACTGCGATGCAGCTTCTCCCAGCTGCTCGACGCCTAGGACCTGCCGTTAATCGACAATACAAACGCACGACAAGTTAATTATCGTGGGTGTCATTTGGCGCCAATTGCGTTGGCCTTGAATTCCCCGACTCGCCTTCCTTCAGGATCGGAATCAAACCCCGGAGAATGTCCGCCATCCGATCCGGATCGAGAATAACTGCTGCAAATCCCGCCTTTTAACTCCGTGTCAATGCCCGGCCGTCGAAACATGGACCTATCGGATAGGCGATTTCATTACGATCTCGCCAACCCATTGCCACCGAGGGATTAGAGGGCACGAAATGAAAATAAGGCATATCCGAAACTACCGTAACCCCACCCTGCGCACCCAGACGGTTTTTCATCACGTAGGCGACCGGTACTCCGGCTATTCCTGCGCCGACGACGAGTACATGTGTCATGTTCTCCTCCGAGGCCGGAATTACATAAAGTTGCGCCTAATGCACAAGGGGCGTGTTGGCGCCTTCCATCTCGGTACCTTGAATGTCGGACTGATCAATCAATAGATTAAGGTATTGCTTGATCGCTCTTTCTCGCGCTCGCTCGGTCAGATACGCCGCAATTCTTTCACGCACCAATTCGAATGGGGCCTTCTGCCCGTTGAACCGGCGCTGCACACGAACAATATGAAGACCGAATCGGGTTTCGATGAGGCGGTTCGCCACCTGTCCCGATTTCAGTGAAAATATGGCGCGCTCGAACTCCGGCACTGTCTGACCTTGGCTAAGTTGCCCCAGGTTGCCGCCCTGTTCACCTGATGGGCAATTGGAGTAGGCTCGTGCAAATGCCTCGAACTGTTCAGGATGCAAAAGCAGTTCCTCAAGTATTGCTTCTGCCTTTGCACGAAGAGCATCCATTGCCAACGCCGATGTCACCTGAAATAAGATGTGGCCGACCTCAACTATGGTGCCGCGGAGAAACCTATGCGAATTGTTGCGGTAATAGCGTTCGCATTCCTGCTCTAGCGGAGCTGGCGTTATTACCTCACGCTCGATGAGTCGCTCAATGAGCGCGTCTTTCTCCGTCTCTGTGTTGGTAGCCGTGACGTAATCTTTGCAGACTGTTCCAAGCTTTTTGCGTGCTGCCTGAAGCATGATTTCGCGCAGAATTAGCGCCTCGACCGCCGCCTTGATGGGCACCATTGCAGACGAGTGATACGGCAGCTCCCGTTCGATATCCTGGTCGGTAATTTCGACCCCATTGACGGTAATTGCCATTCAGACTCCTCTTCTTGGACAGGCGGCGGCGCAAAATCTAGTCGCGCTGCCGCACCACCTGGTAACTTCGGAACAGATATGTCACCGAAGCAAATCCACTCCAAATATGAACAAGTCGGCTGAATGGGAACAGCAGAAATAGGGTCATACCGAAAAACAAATGGATCTTGAAGATCACCGGCACCGCCATCAGCATATCCGACGCGCCCGACTGGAATGTTACTATGCGTTGCGCCCAACCTGCCAAAAGAAGCATATCGGCCCCATCAAGATGTTGTGCCGAGAACGCGATAGTGGTTAGCCCAATCGACAGGGTAAGGAATATCCACACTAAAATAATAATATCCATCGGCTTGCTGGTCACGCGGATGCGTGGGTCCACAAGGCGTCGATGCAGCAGAAGCGCGATACCGCTGAGGCAAATCAGCCCTGCAATGCCGCCCGAGATCATAGCCAGAAGCTGCTTCGCCTGGGCAGTCAAACCGGCCGCTTCGTATATATGATGGGGGGTCAGAAGACCGACAAGATGGCCAAAAAAAAGAAACAGGATACCCACATGGAACAAATTACTACCCCATCTCAACTGACTACGTCTCAATAGCTGGCTGGAATCGCTTTTCCAAGTGTACTGCTCACGGTCAAAGCGAATCAGACTGCCCAGAAGAAATATGGCGAACGCGACGTAGGGATAAATTCCGAAAACCAAGTAATTCAAGTAGCCCATGATTTTGCCTCCTGATAAGCGCGGCTCAGCCATTTCCATGATGCGGCGGAACGGCCCTGTGAGATCTAGGCATGCGCACAATGGCGGTTTGCGGCTTGGGCACCATGAGCGGTTCGGTACCATCTGCGGGCGCGCCAAACTCCACCAAGGTTTCATCCATCTCGCGGACGGGCACCTCACGCAATGGTTGTGCCGCCACGGGAGACATCCCTTCCAGCACAGAAAATACGGCATGGTACGGGCTGTTGCTGCCGTTCAATTTGTGTCCGATAGAAGCCAATACGGCCACCGCTTCCCCGAGCATTGCCATGGCATCTTTGTCCGGAAGCAGCGAGAGATATTCCAGAAAGAGAGGAACGTAGTCCGGCAATTCGTCACCGTTCATATCCAGCCCGTGTTTACGGTATTCCTCAAGCAAGTTGATCATGGCCGAACCCCGTTCACGGGACTCGCCATGCACATGCTCAAAAAGATACAATGAATTCGAAGGATTGCGGTCAAATATGGCCACATACGCCTGCTCTAACTCCAGCAGTGACTCTGTGCGCAGTGTCCGAAAAAGATCCTCCAGCCGCGATCCAGCTGCCCTATTCCGCTCCCGCTCCTCTTCCAGCAGTGCTTCCATCAGACCAAGTTCGTCAATCCATTCCGCCTGCGGATAACTGAGCAATACCGAAAGCACTTTGAATGTCTTCATGATCAGCCACGCTCTGCTAATTTTTTTCGAGATTTCGGCATGTCCACGAAAATAGTTGAGCCTTTCCTCTTCGTTCCAAAAAGACTGGACTCGGATACGCCGTCAGAACAGGTATTGCCAAAAGAAAATCCGCAACTACCTTTTTCATCGAAGGCATCCGTCGCTTCCTCACGATGACCGCTCGGAATAACAAATCTGTCTTCGTAATTAGCGATTGCCATGTACCGATACATTTCTTGGACTTGACTTTCTGTCAGACCAACCTGCTTTAAAACTTCGTAATTAACCACGCCGTCGACCGTTTTATCTCGCATATAGACCCGCATTGCGAGCATTCGATCGAGAGCACTTATCACGGGGCCTTCTTTGCCGGCGGTCAACAGATTGGCCAGGTATTTGACCGGTATGCGTAGCGATTTGGTGTCAGGAAGAATGCCATTCACTCCCATCTCGCCGCGTTCGGCCGCCGATTGAATTGGCGACAGCGGTGGCACATACCAAACCATTGGCAAGGTCCGATATTCCGGATGCAGAGGGAAAGCGATTTTCCAGTCTATTGCCATCTTATAGACTGGTGACTTGCGTGCTGCTTCAATCCAGGCTTCCGGCACGCCATCTGACCTGGCTTGCTTGATAACCTCTGGGTCTCTAGGATCCAGGAAGAGTCCCAACTGAGCGCTGTACAAATCCTGCTCGTCCGCCACGCTGGCTGCCTGCCCGATCTGATCAGCGTCGTACAGCAGGACGCCGAGATAGCGTATGCGCCCTACACAGGTCTCCGAACAAACAGTAGGTTGCCCGGCTTCGATGCGTGGATAACAGAAAATGCATTTTTCCGCCTTGCCGGACTTCCAGTTGTAGTAAATCTTCTTGTATGGACAGCCGCTGATGCACATACGCCAGCCGCGGCATTTATCTTGATCGACCAGCACAATCCCGTCTTCTTCTCGTTTGTAGATTGAACCAGAAGGACAGGACGCAACACAGGTCGGATTTAGGCAGTGCTCGCACAAACGTGGGAGGTACATCATGAATGTATTCTCGAAGGTCGAATACATTTCCCTCTGTACGTTGTCGAAACACTTGTCACGGCTACGTGATGCAAATTCACCGCCCAAGTCATCCTCCCAGTTCGGACCCCAGACGATTTTGTCCATCTTTTGGCCAGTGATGACGGAAACCGGGCGCGCGGTTGGGGGTGTTTGAGACAGCTTCGCGTTTTGCAGATGCTCGTAATCGTACGTAAAAGGCTCGTAGTAATCGTCGATTTCTGGCAGATTTGGATTCGCGAAAATGTTAGCCAGGATGCGCCATTTAGCGCCCTGACGCGGTTGAATTGTGCCACCTGAATTGCGTTTCCAACCGCCGTTCCATTTTTCCTGGTTTTCCCATTCCTTCGGGTAGCCGATGCCGGGTTTGGTTTCGACATTGTTGAACCAAACGTACTCAACGCCGTCACGCGACGTCCATACATTTTTGCAGGTGATCGAACAAGTGTGACAGCCGATGCATTTATCGAGGTTCAGCACCATTGCAACTTGCGCACGGATCTTCATTTTTCGTCCCTCTTCGGTTCATCCAGCGGACCTTCCATCCAGTCCACATTTCTCATCTTGCGCACGATCACGTATTCGTCCCGGTTCGAGCCGACCGTACCGTAATAATTGAACCCGTAGGCCAGCTGGGCGTACCCGCCGATCATGTGAGTAGGTTTGGTCATGGTGCGTGTCACGCTGTTGTGAATCCCACCGCGAAATCCGCTAGTTTCCGCTCCCGGCGCATTGACGATCTTCTCCTGAGCGTGATACATGAGCGCCATCCCGCGTGGAACCCGCTGACTGACTACCGCCCTGGCGGCAATCGCGCCGTTTACGTTGTAGACCTCGACCCAGTCGTTATCCACGATCCCAGCTTCTCGTGCCTCCGGCTCTGATATCCAGACATGGGGACCGCCACGGGAAAGGGTGAGCATTCTCAGATTATCGGTATAAGTGCTGTGAATGCCCCATTTCTGGTGCGGAGTGATCCACGACAAAACAAGTTGCGGATTACCATTTGCCAGCTTGTCGATAACCGGCGCGATTGTCTTGGTGTCGACTGGTGGTTTGTAAACGCACATGCCTTCGCCAAAGTCCAATATCCATTTGTGATCCTGATAGAACTGCTGCCGGCCAGTGACAGTGCGCCAAGGTATAAGTTCATGCACGTTGGTATAGCCGGCGTTGTAGCTGACATGCTCGGACTCAAGTCCGCTCCACGTCGGGGAGGAGATGATTTTGCGCGGCTGGGCCTGAATATCGCGAAACCGGATTTTATCGTCTTCGCGAGGAAGCGCGAGATGGGTGTGATCTCTTCCGGTAACCTTCGAAAGCGCCTGCCATGCTTTCACTGCGACTTGGCCATTTGTCTCCGGAGCCAGCATCAAAATCATTTCGCACGCATCAATCGCAGAATCGATGCGTGGCAACCCTTTGCTTATGCCCTCATCCTGGACCGTGTGATTCAGCTCAGCCAGCTGTTTCACCTCGGCTTCTGTGTTCCATGATATCCCCTTTCCGCCATTGCCGAGTCTTGTGAGAAGCGGACCTATTGATGTGAATTTTCGATAGGTTTCCGCGTACTCCCGCGTTATAACGGTCATGGTGGGCATGGTTTTTCCGGGTATCGGATCGCATTCACCCTTCTTCCAGTCCAGCACGTCTTTCGCCTGCCCGAGTTCGCTAGGGGTATCATGCATCAGCGGAGTAAGGACCAGATCTTTTTGTGTTCCAAGATGTGTGGCTGCCAGCTCGGAAAACTTCTTGGCAATTGCTTTATATATCTCCCAGTCTGATTTGCTTTGCCATAGAGGTTGCACCGCCTCCGATAGAGGATGAATGAAGGGATGCATGTCCGAAGTGTTGAGGTCATCCTTCTCGTACCAGGTCGCGGTCGGCAATACAATGTCTGAATACAGACAGGTGGTCGACATACGAAAATCGAGCGTCACAAGCAGATCCAGCTTGCCCTCTGCACCCTTGTCGCGCCACACCACTTCCTTTGGCTTGGGCTGCCCAAGTTCGCCGATGTCCGGTCCAAATACTGCGTTCTGCGCTCCCAACAAGTACTTGAGAAAGTATTCGTGGCCCTTGCCGCTCGACCCTAGAATATTGGACCGCCAAACAAAGAGATTGCGTGGAAAATTTTGGGGATCGTCTGGATCTTCGCAGGACATCTTCAGCTTGCCATGCTTTAGCTGGTCAACTGCAAATTTCACCGGATCGACGCCCATAGCTTCTGCCGCTTTTGTCAAATTCAGCGGGTTCATCTGGAGTTGCGGGGCAGACGGCAACCAACCCATGCGCTCCGACCGCACGTTGAAGTCGATCAGACTGAAGTCCGCGGTCGCGGCGCTGGCCGTCGGAGAAAGTATCTCCTTCACGTTGAGCTTTTCATGGCGCCATTGGCTGGTGTGGGCGTAAAAAAAAGAGGTTCCGTTCATTTGCCGTGACGGACGATGCCAGTCCAGCGCAAAAGCAAGTGGCGTCCACCCGGTCTGTGGCCGCAGTTTTTCCTGCCCAACGTAGTGAGCCCAGCCGCCCCCTGATTGCCCCACACAGCCACACATGATCAACATGTTCATAATGCCGCGGTAGATCATGTCCATGTGATACCAGTGGTTCAGCCCCGCCCCAACAATTACCATGGATTTTCCGTGCGTCTTATCGGCATTGTTGGCGAACTCCCGCGCGACTGTGATGATGTCAGCGCGCTTCACACCGGAATGATTTTCCGCCCAGGCAGGGGTATAGGGTGTGAGATCGTCATAACTGCTTGCTACGTTGCTCCCTCCCAAACCGCGATCAAGCCCGTAGTTGGCCATCATGAGGTCATACACGGTGGCCACCTTTATGGTGGCGCCGTGCACACTTAGGTTCTTGACAGGAACATTGCGTACCTGAACTTCCGCGGCATCGGCACCTCCGAAATATGGAAACCCGACCCCGGCGATGGCATCGCGGTCATCGATCAGGCTCAGCCTGGGTTTGATTTCCTTGCCGGATGCAGCATCGCGCATTTCAAGATTCCACATTCCGCTTTGCCCCCAGCGGAATCCGACGGAACCATTCGGAGAGACCAGATACCCGGTGTTCTCGTCATTCACTATGGTTTTCCAGTCAGGGTTGTTTTCCTGCCCGAGGTTGCCATCTAGGTCGGAAGCGCGCAGGAAGCGGTCGGCGACCAGCATGCCGCCTTGTTCCTTCAGCATGACCAGCATGGGCATGTCGGTGTATTGCCGGCAGTAGTCTGCGAAGTATGTGCTCTTGTTGGTAAGGTGAAATTCCTTCAGGATCACGTGACCCATGGCCATGGCAAGCGCTGCATCCGTGCCCTGCTTGGGCGAAAGCCAGATGTCGCCAAATTTCACCATTTCTCCGTAATCCGACGACACGGCCACGGTTTTTGTGCCTTTGTAGCGAACCTCAGTGTAAAAGTGGGCGTCCGGGGTACGCGTTTGCGGTATGTTGGATCCCCAGACCAAGAGATATGTTGAGTTGTACCAGTCGGCTGATTCCGGCACGTCCGTCTGCTCTCCCCATACCTGAGGCGAAGACGGTGGCAAGTCGCAATACCAGTCATAGAAAGAGAGGCAGACTCCGCCAATGAGAGAGAGATAACGCGCTCCTGCGGCATAGCTAACCATCGACATGGCCGGAATCGGTGAAAAACCCACCACCCGATCAGGTCCGTACTCTTTTGCAGTCAACACATTCGCCGCGGCGATCAGTTCCGTCACTTCGTCCCAGCTTGCACGGACAAATCCGCCGAGACCGCGTACCGATTTGTATTTTTCCGCGATCTCAGGATTTTGACTTATAGCTCTCCACGCCTCGACTGGCTCCATTGTCCGCCGGGTATTGCGCCACAAATCCATGAGGCGACCTCGGATTAGCGGGTATTTGACGCGTTGGGCGCTATACACATACCAGGAATAACTAGCGCCGCGCGGACAACCACGGGGCTCATGGTTTGGCAAGTCGGGGCGGGTACGAGGATAGTCAGTCTGCTGGGTTTCCCATGTGATCAGTCCGTTCTTTACGTAGATTTTCCAACTGCAGGATCCGGTACAGTTCACGCCGTGGGTCGAGCGTACTATCTTGTCGTGTTGCCAGCGTTGGCGGTAGCCGTTTTCCCACGTCCTGTCTTCATGTGTAACCACACCGTGATTGCCTGAGAAGTGGCCAACATTCTTTTTGAAATAGTGTAGGCGATCTATGAAATGACTCATCTCGTTACTCCGGTTGCCGATCGAGTACTTGCATCGATACTGGGTATCTAACTCACTTGCAAAGCGACGAAAACGGAAACTCCGTATGCATATTCAATCGCCCTTTTCACGGCCTTCCGGCGATTCTGCTCGTTTCATCTAGAGCAGCCATATTGGTTCCACCAAGACTCTTTGAGCTGCGACGCGGGTGGCAAGCGCACCAGGCTACGCGCACCCGCGGTCGAATCATTTGATATTGATCAAATCCACTCTGATTTAATCATGGCTAAGGACAACATCGTGAACTGTTAATTACTTGGCCAGTTTCCGCGAGATTGTTGCCGCGCGACATGTCAGCATGGCACCTCCGCATTCTTTCTCGCGTAGTACCACCAAGTCACCGCAATGCAGGTCGCATAGAACAGCAGGAACATGTAAAGCGAGGCCAGTGGACTGCCAGTTAGCGCAATAGACGTGCCGAAGCTCTTGGGAATAAAAAAGGCTCCATATGCTGCCAGAGCTGAGCTGAAACCAAGCACGGCAGCCGAACGCATTCCAGCCTGGCGTGACATTTCTGCCTCTGAAAGTTCCTTTCTCGTTTTCTCGAGATCACGGATGAACGTACTCAGACAGATGACAGGAATCATTCGGAAAGTGGAGCCATTGCCGATGCCGGTAGTAAAAAACAGCACCATGAACATGGCGAGGAATCCCCAGAAACTGCCGGTGCCCGCAGCTGAAGGCATGAAATACACCACACCCAAGACAGCGCTGGTCATCACAATGAAGTTCCACAGCGTTACACGCGCGCCGCCGAGTTTATCCGACATCCATCCGCCGAGCGGCCGCACAAGCGCTCCAACAAGGGGCCCGAGGAACGCATATTCAACCGGATCGACATGAGGGAAGGCCGATTTGATTAGGAGAGGCAGACCAGCAGAGTAACCGATAAAAGATCCGAAAGTTCCGAGGTATAGCCAGCTCATCAACCACATATGTTTGCGTCTGAATATCACTGCTTGCGCGCGGAATGACGCTTTTGCGTCAAAACGGCGCCGAACGGATTCTTTTGGGCGAAACCACCGTCGAGGAGCTGTTGCGGGTCACCCAGGAAGAAATTCTGTAGGTTGCGGCCAGCCCCGCAAGTTCACCAGCGATGCCTGTTT
>JAKBDW010000338.1:0-3093 GCA_021834245.1 Pseudomonadota bacterium | reverse complement strand
CGCCAGACGGCAAGAAAATTCCCGTTGATAAGAACAAGATACTGACCCAGGAAAGCGTAGTCAGTGCCCAAGCGCCGATGTTTTCCGATCTCAAGATAAAGGTAATCGTTTTTCCACAGGTCGAGGTCGGCTCGATACTCCATTATCGTTATCTGCGAACACAAAAGACACCATTGTTTCCTGGGCAGTTCTCAGAGATCGAAAAGACTGATCTGAGTGTCCCCACCGACGATAGAACTGTGTCCGTTGTCGCACCTATCGGATTGAAACTGTATACGCAAGCTATCGACATGAGTGGAGGCGCAACGCCGTGTCAGAAAGCTGAAAAGGATAAACAATGCTTCGTCTGGAGGACGAAGAACCTCGTCGCGCATCCTGTGGAGCCATTGTCCGTCAACGACCTTGACTATAGCCCGCGAGTTGCAATCAGTACGTTCGAGAATTACGCGCAAGCCGCTGCGGCATACTTTGCGCGAGCTGGTGAGAAAGCCAAAGTCACACCCAAAGTACAGGAACTAGCCGATAGCCTGACCGAGGGAGTGGGCGACAAGAATAAACAGGCTGAGATTCTGTACAACTGGGTTGACAAGAACATTCGCTATGTCGCGGTTTATTTTGGCGCAGGCACGGTGGTGCCGCACTCAGCGGATACCATCATCGAAAATCGCTTTGGTGACTGCAAGGATCACGTGGTGCTGCTGGGCGCCCTGTTAGCCGCAAAAGGCATTTACAGTACCGGCGCCTTGGTCAATTATGGAAATACCTATTGGCTTCCGGACGTTGCGACCATTCCGGGTGTGTTCAATCACATCATTACCTACATTCCTAGTCTACACAGCTATGTCGATTCAACGATGCAATTCGCGCGTTTCGGCGAACTGCCGATTGGCGAGTTAGGCAAAACCGTGTTGGAGGTCAATCCGATCACTGGCAAGAAGCCACTTGATACGATTGCGTTGCCAGCCGCATCCGCTACCCATAGCACGGTTTTGGTCAGTATGAAGACGCAGGGCGACGGCACGGTGAAAGGCAGCGCCATCGTCAGGGAGACGGGGGCGATGGAAATCATCGGCCGCATGACGCTGGCCAGTCTTTCCGAAGGCCAGGAAGCGCCGTTCGCGAGCCATCTCCTCGCCATTTCCGGCCAGATCGGCAGCGGCGGTTTCGAGAAAGGCGATCCTCGCGACTTGTCGAAGCCATACGAGTATCGCACCACATTCAGACTGCCGAATCTGATACGACTGCCAGGTCCGGGCGCATTTACCTTTCCGACAGGTTTTCACAGCATGAGCTCCATAGGGGGCATGCCGCAAGTCGTAATACAGAAAGAACGCAACTTCGCTTTGTCTGGATGCGCAGACAATTCCAAGTACGAGGACTACACGCTCGAACTCCCGAAGCATCTGAAAATAACCAAAATGCCAACAAACGTCGACGTGAAGACCACGATCGGATCATACAAATCCACGTATAAATTGAAAGACCGAACACTGCACGTGGTACGGGACTTCACTATGTCACCCGGCACAGCGACGTGCAGCCTCGATCAGTACAAGAAGCTACGTGCATTGATAAAGTACGTCAGCAAGGATCTGCGTGCGCAGGTGATATACCAATGACGTAGGTGCCCCCACCGGCGCTGCAACGCCGATGGGGGCGGCCGAACCAGGGACGGTCTCCAAATCCCGGCTCGACGAACCAAACCGCAACGCTTCCGACCGAGTGTAATCCAAACCCGGCAATGGCACTTGAATGTGTTGCCGGCCCAACCGTGAGAATCCGTTATGCTCCAGAAATCCCGCTTTCCACTGACGCTACTGGCTTTCATCCTGTTTGCGTCTTCGGCCCTGGCACAGGCCAAGTCTGCCGATCCGCTCAACGATCCGGACGTGCAGAAAGTCCTGCGTGCCATGAGCGACGCCAGCACCTGGTATCACCCGGACCTGTTCGGCGAATTCGCCGGCATGCGCCGCTACGCGCATCACGACTACGCCGGGGCGCTCAAGTATTTCAAGATCGGCGCGTACTATTCAGACAAGCTATCCGCGCTCAGCATCGGCTTGATGTACCTGAACGGCGACGGTGTGCCGAAAGATCTGCCGACTGCCTACGCCTGGCTCGCGGTCGCCGCCGAGCGCAAGTACCCGGAATTCGAAGCAACCCGCGACAACGTCAAGGCGCAGCTCTCGCCCGGGCAACTGGCACAGGCCGAAAAGATCCGTGCCCATCTCGAAGCCAAGTATGGCGATCAGGTAGCCAAGCATCGCCTGGTCGTGCAACTGAACCAGGGCCGCATGCAGATCACCGGTTCACATACCGGTTTCGATTTCGGTATCGAGCAAATCAGTACAGGGAACTGTAACGGTCCGGCAGTCGTGGTGGGTGGCGAGGCATTGGCCAAGACTGGCTGCGGCGGGAATGTCTACTCCGCATGGCGCTGGGATCCCAAGCAGTATTTCGCCATGCGCGATGCGCAATGGAAGGCGACGGTCAGCGTTGGCACGATCGCCGGCACGGATCCTTCCGACAAGGCTTATTCGAAGGCCTCGGGCGCGAAGCCGGCTGCCGGCGAGAAAACCGATTCACGGCATTGACCGCGGCAGAGTACGGGCGAATTTCGTACCACAAGAATTTTCGCCGGCCGGACTGCAATCCGATGCCGGACGATGGCCGAAACGGGACGGTCTCCAATTCCCGCAACAAGAGTGAGAATGACAATGCGTAATCTGAACGAAATGGAAATGAATCTGGTCGGCGGCGGCGAAACGATCTCTGATCCGAAGGCCATCGAGCAATTCATTCGGGAATGGAATGCGATGCACCCGAATCAGCCGCTGCCGGTTTCCGACTGATCTAATCGAGAATTCGCTGCGCCCCTCCCTACAGGGTGGGGCGCAGCCAAGACCAAAGCCGGTGCAAGGTACCGTCGATTCCTACCGAACCCCCAATCCTTGGTCGCAATGCATTTTTCAACTCGTCGCTCGCGTAAGCATTCCTTTCACCACGGCGCCTGCCGGCGCATCTGGTGCGCCTGGCGGTCGAGAAAGGTTTGCGCGGGAGCGATGCCCTTGGTCTTGAGCACGTGGTTGCGCA
>JAKBDW010000399.1:0-3105 GCA_021834245.1 Pseudomonadota bacterium | reverse complement strand
CAGATCTATGGAAAAGCGTATGGTCTCATTCAACCGGCTTACGTCTGTCTGGCTTTGCTGAGTCTTGAATCCACTCTGCCACGCGATTGCTAAAGCCAGCATGATAATCAACGAAATGGTTATCGCGACCATGAACTCGACAAGCGAATAACCAGTTTCGCAAGATTTTTTCACAGAGAGGTAAAAGTGCATAGTGCTCCTCCTGTTCCGGTCGTTCCTCCGCTTCCATTAACCGATGATGATGCGGCAATACGCGATTCGTTCCAGCATACCTTGACAACATAGGGCGCTAGGGGGTTGGCGGCGCCGTCGCACGCCCAATTGCCAGGCGTGCCATCGTTCGGGGAGCTGTCCAGGCATACGGTACCTGCACCGGAAGGCAGAACGGCCGCCAGTTGCTTGTTCCATGCATCAAGCATCGTAGGTATATATGTGTTAGGGGGGCATCCAGCGTTCCAGCAGGTTGTGCTGGTACTTCCCGTTCCCGGATTGGCAAAAGTCACTTGAGACGCTGGATTAATCGTTCCGGTGGCGACCGGGTTGGCTCGGAGCATTTCGGCCATCGCATAGGCTTGCTGCGACGCGATGGTACGATAGACCGACGATGAATTCATCTGGAGACTGGTGGTAATCAGCGCGAGGATGCTGAAGAGCCCGATCGAGACCACGAGCAGGGTCACCAGGACCTCAATCAGCGAAAACCCTTTTGCATTGACAGGTGCCGCGGTATTCATGGCTGGCATGACGATTGTTTTCTGAATTTGCTTGTCCATCACCAAGGCACCTTCGTGACGGATGGTCGTCCGCTGAAATCAATCGAGATCTGCCGGCACTGGCTTGCACCGTTGACGCAAAGCTTGAAGTTTCCCGATGCTATCGCACCGGACGCAGAAACAGAGGGAGCGGGACTAATCATCGCGCCGTAGGGATTGAAAGCAAGCCAGTTATTTCCACTCGGGAGGTTAAGCGTAACCGCCGTTGGCGTGCTCGATGTGTCAGGCGTCAGCGTGGGCGGGGTGTATCTGATTATCGTCTCGTTGCCATCGCATTTTCCATTGAAATTCTTGTCTATGAACACGACTCGGCCCAAGAATATCCAGTCATTTGGGGCGGCGGAACACTGGACGACAGTGGCGTTGCATGACGTTGCGATTGAAGTCCCCGTACCTGTAATTACAGTTGGGCTGGCAGCACAGACAACTGCCTGGCCTTGATTCGACGACGCCAGGCTGCGGGCAAACATCAGGTCGCTGGCCAAATCGTTGGAGGCACTTGAAATGCGGCCGTTCGCAATGAAGTTCGCCAGATTCGGTAGTGCTATGGACAACAATATGGCGGCGACGGCAATGACGACCAAGACTTCAATCAGGGTGAATCCTGCTTCGATGCCAGTTCTGAAATGCGGGCGGGCATTCGAAGACGAATCGCCATTGTGACGGTCCAGTGGTCGCAGCAGCATTGGTGTCGTTGTGGTATTCATTAGTCCTCTGCAACAGCCCCGATCCATATTTGGAATAAAGTCTAGCGGTTTCAAGCGTCAGGTCAAAAGTATTTACGACAAAAGGCTGTTTTTCGAGGACAGGCGGTTGGCGTCACGCCAGGATATATCGCCGATGCCGATTTTTGGCATGAAGCGATTACAATGTGCGCACAGGCAGAAGGAAGGGCCAATATGGATTGGCCCCGTTGAGTGCGTGAAGTTTGGGCCATGGTTCCGGAGATTTTTCGACGTTACGCAACGCTTCAAGCGCAATGCTGGTCTGCGTCGTTTATCCTCTGTCCGCGGAGATAGTACCTGTTTCGCGGGCATGGATTCCGATGACGGATGCAGCAGCCGCCAACCCGGCCAAAGATTGATCGGTAGTGCAAGATCGGGCGCCACTTCAAAAAATTGTGAAGGCAAAGCCGAAACAGAACGTAATATGGCCGCAATGATCATTTCAGGCCGAGTCAGTGGTCGATTTGTCGGACTGCCGGCAACCAAGGAAAGTGATTTTGGAATCCAAGTATGTAGTGATCGGTGCAGGTGTACTGGGACTGGCGTCGGCAGAAGCTTTGTTGCGCCAGGGCGCCGAGGTGACGGTGCTCGAGCGAGGTTTGCCCGGACAGGAAGCCTCTTGGGCGGGTGGCGGCATCCTTTCGCCATTGTGCCCATGGGACTACCCCGACGAGGTGAACCGGCTGGCCCTGCGAGGCATGGCGCTATTCGGCGGCTTTGCCGAGACGCTGTATCACGCGACCGGAATCGATCCGGAATATCAACGCAGCGGTATGCTGGTGCTGCCGCCGTCCGACATGCAGGCCGCGGGGGAATGGTGTGCGAAGCATGGAATGAACCTGGAGGTGCAAGGCGATCGCGTGCTTTTGCCGGATATCGCCCAAGTGCGCAATCCGCGAATGATGCAGGCCTTGCAAGCGCGGGTGGATCAGCTTGGCGGACGTATCGTGGAGCAGTGCGAGGTAAAGCAGATCGTCGACAGGGCAGGGCGCGTCACGCAACTCGTGACGACACAGGGCAATTTCAGCGCAGATGCGTACATTGTGACGGCGGGCGCCTGGAGCAAGGTGCTGCTGGGTGGACATGCCTTGCAGGCCGATATCAAGCCGATACGCGGACAGATGCTGCTGTTCAGGTTCGATGCGCCACCCCTGCCGCACATCATGCTGCAAAAAGACCTGTACCTGATTCCGCGCCGCGACGGTCACCTGCTCGTGGGCAGCACGCTGGAAGATGCCGGCTTTGACAAGAGCACGACCGAGGAGGCGCGCGCGATGTTGTTGCAGCGTGCGACCGCGCTGTTGCCGGCCTTGCATGGCATGCCGGTCATCCGGCACTGGGCCGGCTTGCGCCCGGGTTCGCCAGGCAATATCCCGACCATCGGGCGCCATCCGCAGTTGTCCAACCTGTACATCAACAGCGGCCATTTCCGTTATGGCGTGACCATGTCGCCCGCCAGCGTGGAGGTGTTGCTGAACATAATCAACGGAACGCCGCAACCGTTCGATGTCTCACCCTATCTTTGGCATTAAGCGTTGCCGCAATGAACGCTATCCGCTTATAATCCGCGCCGGAACGCCGATGTAGCTCAGTTGGTAGAGCAACGC
>JAKBDW010000306.1:0-3108 GCA_021834245.1 Pseudomonadota bacterium | reverse complement strand
AGTTGCGGTTCCAGAACCGGCGGCGGCGTCCGGTGGTGAAGCGCAACAGGCGCGGTTCGCCCAGCGCCTTGCCTTCGAGGTTCGCGAGCAGTTGCGCGGCCGCCGCATCGTCATGGAGATGACGGCAAACCAGAACCTGATGATTCCGCTGATGGCCACCGCGTTCTGCTTCATTTCGCCCCAGATCTGCGTGCCGGGTTTGGCCAGCAGGTGTTCGACGCGTTCGTTCCACCAGCGTTCGGAGCGCGACCAGAAACCCTCGCCGGCGCCGGCCGGGCGCGGCACGTCGCGGACCGCATCGGCGATGCGGTTGCGCACCGTGGACATAAAATCCGTCTCCCACATCAGATACACCGGGAAGATCTGCTGATCGTAGAGCATCGGGAGCTTACTCAGCGATTGTTCGGCGAACTGGTCGCCCTGTTGGAATTCGACGCTGCCAGTAACGAGTGGCAGCCCAAGAAAGTATTTAATTAGCTCGCCCAATCCATGGAAACACGAATGCCGGAATAAAACCCGGCATTTTTTAATGCCAGGAAAGCGCAGGTTATCGGTTAAAATCATCCATGGTTTACCGATCCAACACCAAATCTTCGAATTTCGGGAATTTTTCGGGAATTTTTCGGGATAGTTCGGAGGACTCAAGCTGGCTCAACCCTGCAACAACGCGGGGTTCCACAAAGCAACGTGGATTCATTTAGGAGCCAGCAATGAACAAATCACTTCGTCCAAAGCACGCCGCCGAATTCCTTGGGATTGGCCGTGCGACCCTCTGGCGCTGGAGCAAAGAGCGCGCAGACTTCCCGAAACCTCGTCATCTTAGTTCCCGCTGCACTGTCTTTGACATGGCCGAGCTTGCCGCTTGGCGCAATGCTCAGATTGGCGGTGCCAAATGAACGCCGTCCCTGAACGTGACAACGCCCCCGGCCAGGGGGGCGATGTCGGCACTGCTAATAAAACTCCAGAACATTTTAACCCTGAATATCCAACCTTTAACACTCAGCCATCACGCCTTCTGATTGCACTACTACAGAGGGGGCGAATCAATCCACTAGCAGGCTGGAAAGCACTTGGCATCTATCGTCTTAGCGACACGGTGTATCAGTTGCGCGGCATGGGATGGCCTGTTGTCACTGACCGGCTAGACGTTGCCAACCGATTCAACGAGCAATGCCATGTTGCGCAGTATTACCTGCCACCTGAAATCATCGCGGATGCAGGCCAGAAGGCGAGTCACTACGTATCGACCGGCATTCAGTTCATGGCGCGCAAGGAGGCAGCATGAGCTATGGGCAGAGACCGCACAAAAAACCGCGTACAGGGCCGCTTTCTGGCATTGCCGCATCAAGTGCTCGACAGTCCTGCATTTATTGGCCTGAGCCCCACGGCATCGCGTCTGCTAATCGATATAGCAAGACAGTTTGCCGGGACGAACAACGGCAAGTTGCTTTGCACGTTGAGCGCCTTGAAGCCACGAGGCTGGACAAGCAACGACACGCTATACCGGGCACGGCTGGAACTGGAAACGGCCAAGCTGATTCAGCTAACGCGCCAAGCCATGAAACCACGACGAGCCGCTTGGTGGGGGCTTTGCTGGTTGCCGCTGGACTACGACCCGCTAATGGACATCAAGCCTGCGGATTTCATGGTGAAACGCTTTCTGCTTTGCCAGTGAAAAAACAAAACGTTACACCGTCTCACGGTAATACGAAGGGCTCCATTAGACCGTCTCACGGTAATACGGAGGGGTTGGTATTACCGCCAGCCGGTTCAATACGGGGTGTTTTTGATGATTTCGTATTACCGCCAGCCGGTGGATATTTATATAAGAGGTGGCCCCGCGCAGTTGGACAGAATTTCCGGGTTTTTAGGTGGACTCTCTGCGGGTTAAGCCGCTGCGGCGAGCAGCGGCTGGTTGAAGTAAGCCGTATCCGGGGTTTTCCCGTCAAGTGATGAATGCGGACGGCGGCGATTGTAGAAATCGAAGTAGCGTGCCAGCGCCTGCCGGACTTCGGAAACGGTCTCGTAGCCGTGCAGGTAAATCTCCTCGTACTTGACCGATTTCCAGAGGCGTTCGACGAAGACGTTGTCCCGCCAACAGCCCTTGCCATCCATGCTGACCTGAATGCTGTGCTCCTGAAGCAAGCCGATGAAGGCAGAGCTGGTGAATTGGCTACCTTGGTCCGTGTTCATAATTTCCGGTTTGCCGTACTTCATCACAGCTTCTTCCAGCGCATCAACGCAGGGATCAGCCGTCAGGCTGTTCGACAGGCGCCAGCTCAGCACTCGGCGAGTTGCCCAGTCGAGGACCGCGCTCAGATAGACGAAACCCCGGCGCATCGGAATGTAGGTCGTGTCCATTGCCCAGACCTGATTCGGTCGGTCGATTGCGAGGTCACGTAGCAGGTAGGGGTAGATGCGGTGCGCCTGGTTGCGCCGACTGGTGTTGGCCTTGCGGTAGATGGCCTGGATGTCGAGTTTCTTCATCAGGGTGCCGACATGCTTGCGACCGATTTCATGGCCGTCCAGCTTGAGCATGTCGCGCAGCATCCGTGCTCCGGCAAAGGGATGCTCCAGATGCAATTCATCAATCCGCCGCATCAGCCTCAGATCGCTCTCAGACATCGGCTGCGCCTGGTAATAAACGGAGGAACGGGAGAGTGCCAGCAACTGCGCTTGCCTGACGACAGGCAGGTCATGGCTCTTATCGATCATTTCTTTGCGCTCGCATCGCCGATGCGACCGAGCGCGCCGGCCAAAAAATCAATCTCCAGCGCCTGCTGGCCGATTTTCGCGTGTAGATCCTTCAAGTCTGGCATGGCTGACTGCTTCTCAGACGCCGTGGCGAACACGCCGGAGGCGTTGTCCAGCAGTTGGGTCTTCCACTGCGTAATTTGATTGGGATGAACGTCAAACTTCTCCGCTAACGCGGCAAGTGTCTCATCGCCCTTGAGGGCGGCAATTGCCACCTTGGCCTTGAAGGTGGCTGTATGGTTACGGCGGGGTCTTCTCATTGCTTCTGCTCCTTGGCAGGCGATTTCCATCGCCCATTGAAGCAGAGAATTCACTTAACCGGATGTCCTGTTTCGCGGAGCCACCTCTCACATC
>JAKBDW010000287.1:0-3134 GCA_021834245.1 Pseudomonadota bacterium | reverse complement strand
GATGGTTATGGTGATCGTTATGGTGATCGTGCAATCAAGTTGCCTCGCCGATTACATCCGGCAAGCGTAAGCGTTGAACCTGCTCAGGAGCCGGGGGCCGCTGCGGGGCTGGACGGCGAACTGGCGCCCGATGACTGGTCTATTATCTCGCGCTCGCGCTGCGCACCTTGCTGGATGGTGTTCTGAACCGACTGGGCCTTCTTCAAAGCGTCGACGTCAGGCTTGAAGACATTGTTCTGTCCCGCTGCCTGTAGTCCGCTGCATGCGCCAAGCGTCAGCGCAATTACCAAGAACATTGCACCGATGTCCGCTCTCATGCAAGTGTCTCCAGGGGGATGCGCCGACAAGCTTTCACTTTGTAGCTTCGTCGCGCGCCCGTTCAAACGAATCGTAGAAAAACTGCTCCGCCGGCAGTGCGCGTGCCGCGAACGCCGCCTTGCCGGCCTCAATCATTGCCGGCGGCCCGCTCGCGTAGACCTCATAGCCTCTGAGGTCCGGGTAATCATCAGCGACCGCCTCATGCACCCAGCCGCACCGCCCCTCCCATCGATCTTCGGTCGCGGGCTCCGACAATACCGGAGTATAGCGAAACTGTTCATGGGCTTCGACCCATGACTGAACAAGGGAATGCATGTAGAGATCACGTTTTGCCCGCACACCCCAGAACAGGTGAATTGGTCGCTGCATACCCACATAGAAGGCATGCTCAAGCATGCCCTTGATCGGCGCAAAGCCGGTACCGCCGGCCATCAGTATAATTGGTCGCTGCGACGACTGAGCAGCTGCCGAGGAATCCTGCTCGTCATCCTCACGCAGAAAAAACGTCCCGAGCGGGCCCTGAAAGCGCAGAAGGTCTTTTTCCTTCATGCGTGTGAAAACATGTTCGGAAAAATGGCCCCCGGGGAGATGGCGGATGTGCAACTGCAGCGATTCGTCATCGTGCGGTGGATTGGCGAGCGAAAAGCTGCGCCGCCTTCCATCGCGTAACAGGATATCGAGGTACTGGCCAGCCAGGAACTGCAGACGTTCGTTCTGCGGTAGTTTGAGATAGAGCACCATGACATCATGCGCTAGCTTCTCCATGCGCACGACCCGACAGGGGAGTGTCTTGATGACGACTCCTTTGGCGGCACCGATCTCGCGCGCTTCGATGACCACGTCGGATAGCGGGCGCGAACGGCAAAACAACGCCATGCCGGCCAGCTTTTCCTGTTCGCTCAGCGCCTTGTTCTCATAGACGCCGTAATCGACGCGCCCTTCGATGACCTTGCCTTTGCATGTTGCACAGGCACCGTTGCGGCAGCTGTAGGGAAGATTGTACCCATGGCGCAGCGCTGCCTCGAGGATGGTTTCGTTGCCCTCCGTAGCAAACTCATGGCCACTGGGCTCGATGCGAACCTTGAAAGTCATGTGCCCCGCTGTCTGTGATGGATGCGTTAATGTACGCACTGGCATTGTCTCTAAAATCAAACATAAACGAAAGCGCGCACGACAGCAGGCCGCTGCGCCAACCGCAATTGCAATGCCTCAGATCCAAGACAGGTGATTTACTTTTTGCCAGATGTCGAGCGCCTGACTGGTGTGCCCTTCGCGCAGCTCCTTCAATCCCATGCGATAACAGTCGCCCTTGCTAACACACTCGATGCCAGCCACTCGATACACCTTGCGCGTCGACATCTGGCGGTAGCGATCGCCAACCCAGCTGAAATTGGTATAGATCGTCTGCATATCGGATAGCGCCCGCTGGGTCTGTACATCAGGGTACGGCGAGTTGCCGATGCTGATGCGGAAACTGCCTTCCATTGATAGACGCGTTGCAACGCCGCCCGGCGTCCGCTCGATAAACCAGGCGACGCAACCGCCGGCGTCGCATGGTGTGCGGCGCACTAGAAACAGGTCGCCGGTCACCGTCCGGCCAACCCAGTGGCTGGTAAACTGCTGCGCACCATGGCAAGACGCGTGGGAATCACAGTCGTTGACGATCTTCAACGGCAGTTCCGTTACCTTGAGCTGCGGAATGCAGCTCTCGCCCTGTCCAGTCCATGCGAATGCGACCAACGCGAGTCCCATGGCGAGAAATGAGGAACAAATCCGCATAACTAACTCCCCGCTCAGGCCATTGCTCTCGGTGGTTTTAAAGCAAACAGCGTGCCGTGCTCCGAAAGTTGTTGGAAAACTTCATGGAATTAAGCACTTATGATCAACATGGCAAGCTGAAAATAGACCGCGCCGCCACCCGCCGGGTGACGCCACCGGCAAACGGACTGCCCTGCGCAGTCACATCACCTGTTCGGACACGCAAGCGGGCAGCAGGCGCCGGCATCGAGCTCCAGTGCGGTGGAACCAAAACAACTCTGCTGCGTCAAAGAGGGCAGCCAAATTGCACGAAGCCAGTTCAAACGAGAATCATCAGAGCAACTCAACGCATCACGGACTCGCGCAACCGCATGATCGAGCACGCATCAGCATTGACAACACCTCATCGGCCACATTTAATGGCGCCCCATGCCAACACAGCCATTTCACAAGGGTAAGGATTGCCGATCATGAGTGGCGACATCCTGGTACAAGTGGAAAACCTATCGCGCCTCTACGGCACAATCCAGGCGGTGAAGGAAGTCAGCTTCAACATCCGCCAAGGCGAGGTCCTCGGCTTTCTAGGCCCGAACGGTGCGGGCAAAACAACCACCATGCAGATCCTAAGTGGCAATCTAGCCCCGAGCAGCGGCCGCGTAAGCATCGCTGGTCACGACCTTCTGGAAGAACCGCGCGCCGCCAAGCGCGCAATCGGTTATCTGCCGGAACAGCCGCCAGTCTACCGCGAACTGACGGTCGACGAATTTCTTGATTACTGTGCAGCACTCAATGGTATTGCGCGCGGCGCGCGGCGCGCGGCGCGCGACACAGCCAAAGAAAGATGCGGCCTCGAAGACGTGGGGCGACGTCTGATTGGCAACCTATCCAAAGGTTATCAGCAGCGGGTCGGCCTCGCTCAAGCCATCATTCACCTGCCGCCGGTGATTATCCTGGACGAGCCTACCGTTGGCCTCGACCCCATACAAATTCGTGAAATCCGTCACCTGGTGCGTGAGCTGGGCAAGGAACACGGTGTAATCCTATCAACCCACATCCTG
>JAKBDW010000179.1:0-3147 GCA_021834245.1 Pseudomonadota bacterium | reverse complement strand
GGTCAAGGCCGTGATTTCAGCCGTTGATGTTGGAAATATCTATAAGATACCGCTGTTGCTGCATGAGCAGGGGCTGGATGACATCGTTGTTGACAAGTTGCGGCTCGACACGCGGCCAGCGGATCTTGGCGAGTGGCGGCATGTTGTGGAGGCAATGGAACATCCCACCGGCGAGGTCGAAATCGCCATAGTGGGCAAGTATGTCCATCTCACCGAATCCTACAAGTCACTTTCCGAGGCTTTGTCGCACGCCGGACTGCACACCCATACGCGGGTAAAGATTCGCTATGTTGATTC
The DNA here is from genome assembly GCA_021834245.1 of Pseudomonadota bacterium. Lineage (GTDB taxonomy): Bacteria > Pseudomonadota > Gammaproteobacteria > Acidiferrobacterales > UBA6901 > JAJXUF01. The sequence continues at coordinate 2,850 of JAKBDW010000179.1, read as the reverse complement.
GGAAAAGATCGAGCGCGAGGGGGTCGCAGCTCTAGAGGGCGTGGATGGTATTTTGGTTCCGGGCGGATTCGGAGAGCGCGGGATAGAAGGGAAGATTATGGCCGTCAATCACGCCCGCACCCGAGAAATTCCTTACCTCGGCATCTGTCTCGGGATGCAGGTGGCGGTCATTGAGTTTGCTCGCCACGTGGCAGGCCTCACGGGAGCCCATAGTACCGAATTCGATCCGAAGTCGCCGCATCCGGTGATAGCACTTATCACCGAGTGGACGCGTTCGGACGGTGCGGTCGAAACACGCAGCCGCGCAAGCGATCTGGGCGGCACGATGCGGCTGGGCGGACAGGAGTGCCATCTGGTGGCTGGAACTCGCGCCCGCGATCTCTATGGCAAGGAGCTGATCGTCGAACGTCATCGCCACCGGTTCGAATTCAACAACCGATATCGCGAAACGTTGCAGCGCCATGGTCTGGTGCTGTCCGGAATCTCAGGGGATGGCACCCTGGTTGAAGTTATCGAACTTGCCGATCATCCGTGGTTTATCGGTGTGCAGTTTCATCCGGAATTCACTTCTACACCGCGCGATGGCCATCCGCTGTTCAGCGGCTACATCCTGGCAGCCCGCGCGCGACGTGCTGCGGTAATGCAGAAGCAGGTGGCGGCGCGATGAAACTGTGCGGATTTGAGGTGGGATTGGACCAGCCGTTCTTCCTGATTGCTGGCCCTTGCGTGATCGAATCGCGCGACTTGGCGCACGAGACGGCCGGCAGGCTCAAGGAAATTACCTCGCGCCTGGGAATACCATTCATCTACAAGTCGTCTTTCGACAAGGCCAATCGCAGTTCCAGCAAATCGTTTCGCGGTTTGGGCATGGATGCCGGACTTGAGATACTTGCCGGCGTACGCCGGGAATTCGGTGTGCCAGTGTTGACCGACGTGCATGAAAAATCCGAGATCGACGAGGTCGCTGCGGTAGTGGACGTGCTTCAGACGCCGGCGTTTCTGTGTCGCCAGACGGACTTTATCCAAGCAGTAGCGGCAAGCGGTAAGCCGGTCAATATCAAAAAGGGGCAGTTTCTGGCGCCCTGGGATATGAAGAACGTCGTGGACAAGGCCAATGCGGCTGGCGGTAGCGGAAAGATTCTTGTGTGTGAACGTGGTGTGTCGTTCGGTTACAACAATCTTGTGTCCGATATGCGGTCGCTCGCGATCATGCGTGATACCGGTTGCCCCGTCGTGTTTGATGCTACGCACTCGGTGCAATTACCGGGGGGGCAGGGGGCGAGCTCAGGCGGCCAACGCGAGCACGTGCCGGTATTGGCCCGCGCAGCCATCGCAGTCGGTGTCGCGGGGCTGTTTATGGAGACGCATCCGGATCCTGATAAGGCGCTGAGCGACGGCCCGAATGCCTGGCCATTGGGGTACATGGAATCATTGCTTGCGACGCTTAAGGAAATCGATAGCAGTGTCAAACGTGCCGGTTTGACTGAAATGATCATACGGTAGACCTGAAGAAAGTTTGAATCTGCACGACTAAACAAGAACCAATCGAACTTGCAATAGCGAAAGATGACAAAAATATCAGAAATAAATGCGCGCGAAATTCTCGACTCGCGCGGCAATCCGACGGTTGAAGCAGACGTAATCCTGAGTTCCGGCGCGCGTGGTCGTGCTTCGGTGCCCTCTGGCGCGTCAACTGGTGAACGTGAAGCGGTGGAACTGCGGGACGGCGACGCAAAGCGTTATGGCGGAAAAGGCGTACGCAAAGCGGTGGCGAACGTGAAAGGAGAAATCCGCAAAGCCCTGATCGGAAAGAATGCAGCTGACCAGTCGCAAGTCGACCGGATCATGATAGACCTTGACGGCACGCCCTCGAAGGCTCGTCTAGGGGCGAATGCCATGCTTGCGGTTTCGCTTGCCTGCGCCCGCGCAGCGGCGAATGCGAAGGGTCTTCCGTTATACCGCTATCTGGGCGGCAACGGTCCATTCCTTATGCCGGTGCCGATGATGAATGTCATCAATGGCGGTGCGCATGCCGACAACAACGTTGATTTGCAGGAATTCATGATCCTGCCCGTGGGCGCCAAAAGTTTTGGGGAGGCGCTGCGTTGCGGTGCTGAAGTATTCCATGCATTGAAGAAAGTCCTGCATGGCATGGGGCAGAGCACCGCCGTTGGTGACGAAGGCGGATTTGCGCCGAACCTGGAGTCGAACGAAGCGGCGATCCAGGCAATACTGCAGGGAATTGAATCCGCAGGCTACCGTCCTGGTGTTGATGTTTTTATCGGCATCGATGCAGCGAGTTCTGAATTTAACAAGGACGGAAAATATGTGCTGGCATCGGAGAATATTGCACTCAGTCCTGCGGAATTTGTCGACAAGCTCGTCTCCTGGGTCAAGCGCTACCCGATTATCACCATTGAGGACGGCATGGGTGAAAACGACTGGAGCGGCTGGTCGCTGCTGACCAAGAGCCTGGGCAAGCAAGTCCAGCTTGTCGGCGACGATATTTTTGTGACCAATACCGCCATCTTGCAGCGTGGTATCGCCGAAGGCATCGCCAATTCGATCCTTATCAAGGTCAATCAGATAGGCACGCTGACCGAAACGCTGGCCGCCATAGCAATGGCGAAGGGTGCGGGCTATACCGCGGTTATTTCGCACCGGTCCGGCGAAACCGAGGACGCGTTCATCGCCGACTTGGCTGTTGCGACCGGTATCGGTCAGATAAAGACAGGTTCGCTGTCCCGTTCCGACCGAATTGCGAAATACAACCAGTTGCTGCGAATCGAGGAGGAACTGGGTGATAAGGCGATATATCCCGGACGCGCGGCATTCCCCGTTCTGGGTGGC
>JAKBDW010000363.1:0-3151 GCA_021834245.1 Pseudomonadota bacterium | reverse complement strand
CAGCAGTGCCACCGCCTCATGCCCGAGCCAACGCAACATCCACCACAGGCGCGAGGCCATGGCGCCGAAACTGTCGTCATACACGACGACCTGCTTGTCTGCATCGATGCCCCAGCGTCCGAGTGTCTGCGCCAGGACCGCCGGATCGGGCAGCGGGTGACGCCCGCTGCCCGGCGTGATTGGCCCCGAAAGATCGCGATCCAGGTGGGCGTATCGCGCTCCAGGGATATGTCCGACGGCGTACGCGCGCGCACCCGCTTCCACATCCGTGAGCGTGAAGCGGCAATCCACGATGACCCATTGCGGATCATCGAGATGATTTGCCAGCGTGGCCGTGTCGACGAGTGTCTTGTGCATGCTGTGCGCCGCGTTCATGCGAGCCGCAGTCGAGCGCATGCACCGCAATCGCCCGTGCCCGCTGCATGTTTACGGCGCCCGACGGCCATCAATATCCGCCCTTTCTCATACTCTCGGGCAGCCCCGCGATCTTGCCGGCCTGCTTGGAGGGATTTCCGGGAAACAGATCGTACAGCGTCTTCTGGTCCACCTTGCGGCCGGACCAGATATCCTGCATTCCCTTCAGGATGTGACGATTGCTCGGCAGTTCGCCGTTATGATTGAAATACTGGTCGCGCAGGTACTCGATCACGTCCCAGTGGTCCTGCGTCAGCTCCAGGCCCTCCTCCTTCGCAATCGCTTCGGCCACGGACTTGTCCCAGTCATCCTGATTGGCCAGAAAGCCGGTCGCGGTCGATTCAACTGATTTGCCATTCACATCGTATGCCATGGGTATCTCCCTCGAGAAAGTGAAAGATTGTCTTGCTGGATTGTTAGCGATGTAACACTGAAAACGCGGGCGAGGCGCGCCCGGTCAACTTTGAGCTCGCCTCACCTCATCGATATCTTTATGCGGAATGAACAGGCCGCAGCCAAGCTGGCGCAATGGCCCGAGTCCATGCTGTTGCAGTCGGATCGACTCCTCCATGGAGAGATCAGCCACCATGAGGCTGCGGGTGCGAACATTACCGTCCGGTGTCGCAATCGATTTTTCGATGCCGCAAAGCATTTTTTTCGGCTTGATGCCAAGCCCGTGCAGCTGTGCCATGGCCGCGGCGAGGAATACCTCCTCGTCGGCACCGGCATCGAGAGCAACATAACGCGCGAAAATCGTCGTGATCGGGCTGAGCGCGCGCACCGTGCTTGCCGCGACCACCAGCGCATGGCCAGCTATGTCCAAAGTCACGCCACTGAGGCGCGCAACATCCTCGATACGATGCTTGGGCAAACGCAGGGTAAGTTTCGTGCGACGCGACAGATACAGCAGATCCTCGGGCCGGTCCGGACGCATCCAGCCATTCCCTGATTCGGCACCATGAATTGGATGGATGCCGGCCTCCTGCTCTTCGGCCAGCCACGGCAGCGCGGCGAGCAGCGCCTGACGCAGAGCGTGCGCATGATCCACCGGCAGGCAGCGGCAAGAAATCGAGAATACCGCGTCCACGACATCGTCGGGGATCGTGATCGTCTCGTCGGACTGACTATCGCTCCAATACATGGCTTCAGTGAACCGGTAATTTCATCTGCAGTGTGTCCCGATCTATCCACCAATCGTTCTGCACCAGCACGTCGACCACATTGCGCATGCGCGGCAGGAATTTCGCCGGGTCGTTCAGCTCTAGGCGGCGGAACCAGGCATCGAAGGCTTTCTGATCGTCCACTTTGCTGTGACGTCGTGCCACCGTGGCTAACATCTGGTTGGTGTAGAACAGGAGATCCTCGCGTTGCCGGTCCTCAGCCCGCATGTCGACGAGGTAGTGCGCCACGGTGGCGGCAACGGCTGCGCCGTCGGAATCCGCAGGTGTCTCGTCCACAACGTGCTGCAGCATGGCAACCGAAAGCTCCGGGTCCATTGGATAGGTGATGGTTAGCCACAACCCCTGTCCGAGCGCGGCCAGAGATTCTGGCTGGTCTGACTGGAACATGACGTCGCAAGCCTGCACCGCACCCTCCCAGGCATCTTTCGCGACGTAGACATCGAATGCGGCGCGCCCCTTGTCCCAGGCATCCTCGTTCTTCTTGAGTTCGAGAAACAGTCGGCCCGCGTCCATCAGCAGATCCGCGCGCGTAAGGGGGTCGTGTCCAGCAGGCAGTTCCTGCAGACGACGCAGGACGTCCTCAAGGCGGTTCTCGAGGAGCAACTCCGAACCCAGCGTATCTTCGCCGCTATCGGCATCCATGATGCCGGTCTGATCTTTCAGATACTTCATGCGTGCGGCTCTCCGTTCGGGTTGATAACAGCGAATATCTGCATGGCCCTAGGCTGTCTCAGCGGGTCACGGAATTGATTCCGACGAACGCCCCTTCCAGGAGATCTTCCCAGTTTGGCGGCGTATCGGGGTAAGGCGGCTTTACGTCGATGCGAAAAAACATTTCGCCCTGGGCACGTTGCGACACCACGGTCAGGAGTTCTGCAAAGGTCTCGATATCGTGGCCTTGGATAAGAATCTCGCTCAGATGAAGCATGGAAACCGCCTTGGCAAAAACCCTAGCAATGGTAGATGGTACTGAGGTCCGTACGTGCAATTCGATCGTAGTAGCGCGCACGATAAAGCAGCCTAGTTTTACTGCGCCCGGCGTCATCTGTAAAGCCCGTACGGTTGTGCAGCACGTTATTGCAAAGCAGCCCTTCGCCTGCGGCAAGGCGGTGGTGAAAGATATAGGGCGACTCATTCTCGAGCAACCGCGCCAGAAATTCCGCCGCCGCCAGCGTTGTCGGATCCTGCTTCCAGACAATGCTGCGGGTACGCGCGGTGTAGCGCATCAACAAGCTGCCTCCAAGCTCGTCCACCGCGAATACCGGGCCGCCGCGTGCACCGCGCGATTCGCTTCCGCCTTCGGTATTTGGCGGAATCGTCATGGCGTCCGGCGCCATAAGCGCACGCACGTAGTGCGGCGCAGCATCGCGCATCAGGATGTAGGCGATCTCGTGATCGAGCACCGCATTTTCTCCGCCTTCTGCCGCCGGCGACACACAGTGAATGAGAAATGCACGAATCGGTTGCTGCATGGTGTTGTAGTAACCATCGGTGTGCCACAGCAGGCGATGGTTCGAGTACGGTATGTAGCCACGCCCGGATTTGCCCGGAACCAC
>JAKBDW010000267.1:0-3154 GCA_021834245.1 Pseudomonadota bacterium | reverse complement strand
AATGAAGGCGATAAGCCCGATGCGCGTGAGCCCGAGCGCATAGTTGAGCAGGTTGAACGGAAACAGCGGAACCAGGCGCACAAACGCGATGAAGCGCCAGCCTTCCTTCTCGACACCTTCGATAAGCTGCTTGGTCCAGCCGCCGGCCTTGCGATGTACCCAGTCCGAGGCCAGATAGCGCGCAATGAGGAACGCGATCGTGGCGCCCGCAGTGGCGCCGGTGAGGCTGTAAAACGTGCCCCAGAGCGGACCAAAGAGCGCGCCGCCCGCCAGCGTAATCACCGCGCCTGGCAGGAAGAGTACGGTCGCCACTGCGTAAACCGCCATGTAGAGCAGGGGCCCGAGCGCGCCGGCGCTCGCTATCTGCGCCTCGAGTGCCTTGGCGTCGAAGGCGCCGCGTTCAAGGAAGGCAAACGCCATTGCCAGCGCGAGGGCGCCGAACAGCGCAGCCCGCCATAGGGTGCGGCGGTTCATGACGTGCGGCTCCATTCGCGACGGTTGATGGCGTAGCCGCGAATGCGCCCAATGAAGGGCAGCACCAGCATTCCCGGCAGATCGGTCACGAGCCGCGGTTCACGATAATCCCGGATCCCGATGGTCATGCCCTGGTGGCCCGCGTCCGGCTGAGCCTGATAGGTGCCGAACGCACGATCCCAAAGCGACAGGTTGAAGCCGAAGTTGCTGTTGGTTTCGTGATCTTCGATCGAATGATGTACCCGGTGCATGTCGGGCGTAACAATCAACAAGCGCAATACCCGGTCGAGCGCCAGCGGCAGACGTACGTTGCCGTGATTGAACATGGCAGTGGCATTGAGCAGTACCTCGAAGACGATGACGGCGGCGGCCGGCGCCCCGACAAGCGCGATCACGCCAAACTTGATCCCCATGGACAGCACGATTTCGATCGGATGAAACCGCGCGCCGGTCATTACATCGAAGTCAAGGTCGGCATGGTGCATCCGGTGCAGTCTCCACAGGACCGGCACCGCATGAAACATGACATGCTGAAAGTAGATCGCCAGATCAAGAATGATGACCGAGGCCACGAAGGCGATCCAGGCGGGTACCGGAACGACGTTGAAAACGCCCCAGCCGCGGGTTGCCGCTATGACCGCAAACCCGGCCGCCGCGAACGGCAGCAGCAGCCGCAGCACGGCGCTGTTGAGAAACACAATGCCGAGATTGCTCACCCAGCGGCGAAGCCTTGGTAGCGACAGCGCACGGCGGGGCCAAAGGACTTCCGCCATGATCATGATAGCGAGCACCCCGAAAAATGCCCCGAGGCGGATTAGCATTTCATGCTGGAGCAAGGTTGGAAACACGAAAATTCTCCTTTAGAAATAATTGTTTGGACGCTTCGATTCACGGCCTGCTCGCGCCAGCCATATCGATCCCAACTAATATTCAAGTAATAAATTGAATAATAGGGACCTGAGTCTGGAATGTCAAGCAAGGCCTGATGCAGGAAAGTCACGGCCCAATTTCGCGCATTGGCAAGTCCGCTTCCTTCTGTCGCCGGAGGAGCTTAGATTTCTCGTGCACGGGGAGTGCACTATAAGAAAGAGGCGCCGCCGGCGCTTTTGACCGTCGCAAATGCCGCGCAGCATCTATTGCGGGGAGCAGTGCGCCGATGACAGCGTCCGCGAGGCGCGGCCTGAATGGGTCAGGTGAAGCGTGGATTAACCAGCCATTGGTGATTCCCGGCCACTCAGGCCGGGTAGATCGCGCCCAGCAGTGCCGGATGGCGCGCGCCGGTGACAGAGGGAAGATTGCCCGGGCGCCCCGCCAGCGTCTGGTGCCCTAGCCATGCAAACGCGGTGGCTTCAACCCAGTCGGGGTGGAGACCAAGTTCGGCCGTGCTGCGTACCGGCACGGCAGCAAGATCGGCCTGGAGACGGCGCATGAGTTCGCGGTTGTGAGCCCCGCCACCGCATACGAATACTTCATCGGCTCCACCCGCGTGTTGATCGATGGCTCGCGCAATCGTGCGCGCGGTGAGTTCAACCAGCGTCGCCTGCACATCCGCGGCAGCGTAGCGATCGTGCAGTACTTTTTTTAGTTGCGCGTCCAGCCACGGCAAATTGAAGTATTCCGTGCCGGTGCTTTTTGGTGGCCGCCGTGCGAAATACGGGTCTTGCGACAGATGTTGCAGAAGCGCCTCTATCACCGCTCCGGCGGCGGCCCAATCACCGTCAGCGTCGTAGCGCACACCGCGGTGGCGGGTGATCCAGCGATCCAGCAGCGTGTTTCCCGGTCCGGTATCAAAACCGATCACCGCACCTTGCGCCTCAACCGGCAGCGCAGTTACGTTGGCAATGCCGCCGATGTTGACGATGGCGCGCCGCTTGCCTGGATGCTGGAAAAGCCAGTGATGGAACGCCGGTACCAGTGGCGCCCCTTCCCCGCCCGCCGCCATGTCGCGTGCGCGAAAATCGGCAATGGTCGTTATCCCGGTCTGTTCGGCAATGACTGCGGGATTGGCGATCTGTACGGTATATGGGTGAGCGGCGCCGGGAGCGTGACGTATCGTCTGACCGTGGCTGCCGATTGCACGCACCTCGGCCTTGTTGAGTCCGGCCTGGCGCAGCAGCGAGTTCGCGGCGTCGGCAAACAACTCGCCCAGAACGCCATCGAGAACTGCGGAACGTCCGATTTCATCATCGCCAGGTTGGGTCAGGCTCAGAATCTGGTCGCGCAGCGAATCGCTGTAGGGATGGTGGCTGCTTGCGAGCAGCTCCAGTTGCCGGGGCTCATGAATTGCGACCGCGACGGCGTCGATGCCGTCGGCGCTGGTACCGGACATCAGGCCGATGTAGTTCATCTCTTGGGCTCTGGATTGTGATTGGCCGTCAGTCGGATCGGCACCATGACAGCCGTGCTGCCGGCCTCTAGCGGAGTTGGACAATTCTTGCCCGCAGTCCACGTTGCCGCAGGGGCATTTTGCAGGGCAAGGGCTGCGAGTGCGGCGCGTGCCCGGATTGGTGCCGCCCACTGCAGAGCTGTCCGATCGAGCGCAACGAATCCAGGCCGGCAAAGCCGCAGTATTGCCAGAGGCCGGTGACGACGACGCCGTCGAAGCGGTGACGGCTGGCCTTGAGCCAGGGGAGCAGACGCCGGTTGTAGCCGTACTTGGTGGAGGTGGGTCCGAGGGCGT
>JAKBDW010000007.1:0-12791 GCA_021834245.1 Pseudomonadota bacterium | reverse complement strand
GTGCCACTCGGGCAAAGTTCTGTCTATTACCTGAATGATCTCGCGCGCATCCTCGACGAAGATTTCCATTATCTCCTCATCGAGATCTTCGACACCGACTGCCGGTCGTGCCGGTGCGGCAACATTCCCAACCGGCTCGCTACGCTTCACGACAGGTTTTTCCTGCTTTGTTGGCTTCGGTTCCGGCGGAGGCACGGCGGCCGGAGCCGGATGCTGATCGATCAAGCCGGCAAGCGTTTCGGCAGACTGCGTCAGCGTATGCCCGATCTCTTGCGAGAATTGCGATGGGTCGGTACTGACTATGTCCAGCACGCTGTTCATCTCGTTACATATGCGTTCAATTTTCTCCTGCGACCCGCGAGCAGCGAGCCGGGCAATATCGCGCAGATCCTGCTGCAGCACGCCGCGTGTTTGATTGTCGGCGGGTTTCGCGAGCCAATTCGCGAGATTCTTCTGTGCATCGGCGATCAGCGCGACTACATTCATCTCCTGTGGCTTTAGTCCGCCACGTGCAGCGTCCAAATCGCGCCAGGCGACGTCCAGCAAAGCCTCCAAATTCGGTCTTCCGCGCTCCAGGCCTTCGATATACGCTCCGATTGTGCCGACGGCCACGGCCAGAGCATCCAACATTGCATTTTCTACCGCCGCTCCGGAACCTTGAATTTCCTGGATGTACTGACTTGTCGCAGAGGTGAGCTCTGCAACGCGGTCTTGCCCGAGAATCTGCAATGCACCTTGAATTTGGCTTAGGTGCTGAGTTACCGGCTCCAGCAGTTCCAGGCGATTTGGCGTCGCAGCAAAGGTCTCCAGAATCTCCTCGACTTTGCCAAGATTGACTCGAATCTCGCCAGAAACGACGTGCAAGAGTTGCTTGAACTCTGTGTCAGTAAGGCCTGCGTCCGAGATCTCCAATCCATCAACAGGCAACGCGTCGCCGGGCGCATAAAGTCTGCGCAATCCGCCGATCGATTCTTCGATTTGTTTCTTCCAAGCCGGTCCAAGCCGATGAAAGTCGCGTGCGCTGCTTTCGATCAATAACAGTGCGCCTGCCATTGGCATGGCAGTCGCCTGAGAATTCTCCAATGCGCCCGAACTGAGTGCGCGCGCCGCCTCGGTCAATTCGTCTACAAGCGCCTTCAGAACACCGACTCCCAGCAGACCGAGCGTGCCGGACATCCTTTGCAGCATTTCGATCAGCGGTTCGATGGACTTGGGTTGCTCCTGTTCAGTATCGAAATACGCGGAGAGCATCTCCTGCGCTGACTGCACTTCTTTACCCAGCGCTTCGGCAACCGCGAGCAACGCTTCGGGTGTCGGCATATCATAAAGTTCGGATGCCGACCCGCCAGCCGTGGTGTTCAAAATTGAATCGAGATCGAACGCGCGTTTTATTTCGCCAATTCTGCCTTCAGAGGAGTTCGCCGACCCAATCTCAAACAACATCGCCTTCGTGAGAGATTCGGAAGTGCTGCGCTGAAGCGTCCGGTCAGAGCCATCCACCAGTTTCTTGATTTGCTGGTCCAGTCTCCCGAGCAGCTTTTTGCGTTCGTTGTTTGCATCAAGCGCACTGGTCGCTAATGCATTGACGAGGCCGCTAGCAACCCAGAAAAGTTGCTCAATGAAGCCAATGTAGGCCTTTTGCTGCAACTCATGGAGAATCTCGGCCATCTTGGAAAGATGCGCCCTGCCATCAATGTCACGCAGCCAGTTCAGCAGCGAGACCTGGTAGGCATTGCGCTGGGTCTTGGCAGTAGAGTTGAATTCTTCTTCGGTTGCTTTGGCGCGCTCACCCGCAGACGCCGGAGGGCGCACCGATAGGTCCGGGGAAAACAGGTCCAGTTCGGCTATTGGCGACTCAGCACGTGCCGTCCGCAATTCATTGATAATTGGAAGAAGACGTAAAGGAACGTCCGGCTGATCATGTTCGATGCGCGCGAGATAGTCCGGAAGCGACAGGATGCCGCGCACCAAGGTCTCAAAAACCGCGGTGTCTGCGGGCGCCTTTCCATCAAGAATTGCCTGCGCCAGCAATTCATTCTCGCGCGCCAGCATGGCGGCGCCGTCGAGTTCCACCATCTGCAGCGTGCCCAGCACCTGATGCAGATAGGTATTGCAGAAACGAAGGCTCGTGTTATCCGATCTGTTCTCAGCATACGACTCCAGGGCAAGGCGAGCCTGCTTCAGGGTCTCGTCAATCTCGGTCTTGACCCAACCGAGCGTGCCCGGATCTATTTTGCTCATAGACTAGAGATCACACTCCCAAGTACTGCATGCTTCTGGAAGAATATGCTGGCGCTTGATTTGAGCGTCACACTGTCACGCAGCTGGCAGCTTAAATCCGGCGACTGACGCTTGCAGTTCGCGCGCCAGATCCGACAACTTGCCGATGGATTCCGCCGTCTGGCGTGTGCCAGTAGACGTCATAGTAGTGGCTTCCTGGATTTGCGCCATGTTCTGCGACACAGCTGTCGCCGTTTCCGACTGCTGGGACGCAACGCGCGAGATTCCGACGATCAGTTCCGAAAGCTGTTCGGACACTGATTCGATTTCACCCAGAGCCTGACCAGCGGCATCGGCCAGTCGCGTGCCTTCAACCACACCCTTGGTCGCCTGTTCCATTGAGGCGACGGCTTCATTCGTATCAGCCTGAATGGTCTTCACGAGATCCGCGATCTGCTTTGTCGCTTCACCCGAACGTTCCGCAAGGCGCTGCACTTCGTCGGCAACGACCGCGAAACCGCGGCCGGCCTCACCGGCCATGGCCGCCTGAATTGCGGCATTTAGCGAAAGAATGTTGGTCTGCTCGGCAATGTCATTGATGAGCTCCACGATTTCGCCGATCTGCTGCGACGATTCACCGAGACGCTTGATTCGCTTTGCAGTTTCCTGAATCTGTTCGCGCATCTCGTCCATACCATGAACGGTGTTTTGTACCGCCTCGGCTCCGCGCTTCGCAGTGCTTACTGAACCCTGCGCAACTTCCGCTGACTTCTCTGCGCTGACAGACATTTCGTGCATGGACTTCGCCATGGATTTTACGCGCTCGGTTGTCTCGGCAATCTGAGCGGCCTGACGGGTTGCCGCTTGGGTCAGTTCGTTTGCCGTCTGCCGGCTACGTTCACTCGCCACCGCCACCTGCTGGGCAGCGGTCTTGATTCGCGTAACCAGGCTGCGCATTTCTTTAACAGCGAAGTTGATTGAGTCAGCGATGGCACCGGTAATTTGCTCGGTCACCTCCGGCTGAATGGTCAAGTCACCGTCTGCGAGGTTACCCATTTCGTCGAGAAGCTTAAGAATGGCGTCCTGAGTCGTCCGGTTCTGCTCCGAACTTACTCGGGCGCGATCGCGCTGATCGTTAACCAGCTTGCGACCAACCAGCAGCAGGAACAGGAACGATATGGCCGCCATTACATAGGTAAGCGTTTTGCTGGCCTCTCTCGCCTCAGAAAGGGCGTTATATCCTGCGACCAGATTCTTGGCCGCGTCGAGTAGCGGATCACTTTGCTCGAACACGAGCTGGCTTGCGCGCTGCGATACGAACAACTCGGCCGCGATACCGAGAATACCTTCAACGTGCGCGTCGAGTTCATCGAATATACCGTCTGCCTGATCAAGTTTGGGGCGGACGTCTGCCGGTAGCTGTTGCCGTAACTGCACATCCGTATCGCGAAAGAGCTTTGCGTCCTTGCCGAACTGCGCAGCTGCCACTGCCGCTTCTGAACCACCCTGGGCAAACAGGTTAACGTCCTTGGCGATGCGCTGACTGAGCATACCTTGGCGCGCCGCGATATAAACCAGCTGATCACTTACCTTGTCTTTGACGGCGCCCTCGACCACCTCATCGGTCAGAGCCAACAGCAGCGGAGCCGCTTGGTTGATTCCGACCACGTGGTCGCGCAGGGTCAACATTGCGTCTTCCTGGCCCAGAATCTGGTCCACGTTCTCACGGGTCGCCTTCCACTTCTCAGCAAGCGCCTTCAGCGCAGGCGCCACAGACGGTGGCGTAGGCAGAACCCCGAGCTTCTGGTTGCCTTTCGTCAGGTTGTTGATGATCGCCTCAAAGGTGTTACGCGAATCCTTCAGGGTTGGGAATGCTCCCTCTTGCCCGTACACGGCCTCGCGCGCGTCCTTCGCAATTCGTTGCGACAACATGAGAAGCTGGCTTGACTGCTCAATGTACATAGAGTCGCGATCGGCTTGCTGTGCACCGACAGCGAAGAGCCAGGCCACCGCGATGAATGAGAGCACCATGCCAACGAGGAGAAAAGGCAGTCCGGTCAGGAACCTGCCGATATCCTTTACGCCAGGGCTTTGACGGCTACTCGACTGGACGTCGATATATTCCTCGCCCACATCCAGCGCAAATTTGTCTTTGGCGCCACCCACATTGTCCTGCGTGGTCTGGTCCAGGTTGACCTTGCCTAATTTAGGCAATTTCACGATAGCCATACTTTGCACCTCATCTCGACAGAGATTCCCGTACTGTTGAATTCCGCTGTAATGAAAACATCCAACGCCCCGTACACACTGATTCGGTTCACCCTATACAATTGACCACTGACCAAAAGCTCGGATCAGACAGCGGTTCTCTCCTTGCCCCAACACGCTCGGCTACGCGGCTACGTTGTTAAATACCGAACTTTCCGCCAGGGAGTGAATGTCGAAAACACCCCACAGTGTGTTATCCCGCAAAAATGCCCCGCGCACGTGCGCGAGTGCCGGATCGTCCAAGCTGGGCACATTCTGGCGTTCCTGCTCCTCATCGAAATGTCGCAAGCCCATCACTTCGTTTACAAGCAGCGCGGCATTCAATTTCGGAATGTTCATAATCAATAATCTCGCCCTTTCGTCGAGCGTCACAGGCTCTTTGCCGAAATAATCAGGCAAATCGATGATGGTAAATAGGTTGCCACGAACATTGGCGACACCCTTTACCCACCGTCGGGTCCCCGGTACAACCGTCAGAGCAGGACAGGGCAAGACTTCGGTCACATGGCTCAGCGGTGTAACAAACTTGAGATCAGCCAGACGGAAACCCAAACCAGACCACAGCACGGCGGCCTGCACCTGCTCCGGCAGGCCCGGCGCACTCATACGGCTGGCCTGTTGCATCTTGTGCAGCAGGCTCAACGGGTCCTGTCTGGGTGTCGCCATTTATCAGAGCGCCTTAATCTTTTCCATCAACACCGCTTCCGCAACCGGCTTCACGATGTAATCCTTTGCCCCCTGACGCAGCCCCCAGGCCTTATCAGTCTCTTGCCCTTTGGTAGTGCAAATAATTACGGGAATGCCAGCGGTCTGCGGATCCTTGGTAATGCTGCGCGTGGTCTCGAACCCGCTCATTCCAGGCATTACCACATCCATCAGAATCAGATCCGGTCTGTCAGCCTTTGCCTTGGTAATCGCCTCCTCTCCGCTGGACGCCGAAGTTACGGTAAAACCGTTCTTCGACAGCATCTCACGCAGCAGATGCACTTCGGTCGGCGAGTCATCCACCACCAGAACTTTTTTAATCGCCATTTCCTTGTTACCTCTTTTGCTTGAACTTGTGTCTATCGGCCGTGTTTACGCTAGTGCACGTATTTGTTTATGACTTCGATCAACTCTTCCTGCGTAAAAGGTTTGTTGATGTGTTCCTGTGATCCGGCAATTCGGCCGCGCGCCCGGTCGAACAGACCATCCTTGCTCGACAACATGATCACCGGCGTGTCCTTAAAAGTTTTGTTGTTCTTAATTAGTTGGCAAGTTTGATAGCCGTCAAGCCGCGGCATCATAATGTCAACAAAAATGATGTCTGGTCGATGATCAGTAATAATCGACATCGCCTCAAATCCGTCTGCGGCGGTAAACACGTCGTATCCAGCCTTTTTTAGCAACGCCTCGGCGGTACGACGTATGGTGTTGCTGTCGTCAATAACCATCACCTTAATATTCAAGCCTGTATCCACCCTGATAAGTCGACGCGTGCTGTTTCTTTAGTATTGTAGATTGAGCTTGCTGCGTCTGCCTGTTTTTAAATGTGGTTTCTCCACATCTCTGCATAGGATAATGATTTACTAGCACAAAAGGCTACTAAAATCCATTGCTTAGCAGGCGGCAAAACCAACCTACTTCTGGATTCGCGCCAAAACCTTGCAGTTAACTGACCTGACTTTGCAGCTCAACGCCCGTGCAATACCGCCGAAAGGCCATTGGCCGACTCGGGCATCAAAAATAGCTGGTCGGATCAACCGATTGGAAGCACGAAACGTGCCAAAAAGAATCGTTGCAGAATCCGGGGCGATTCTACCGTCGGACCAGATGCGTTACCATCAATGCTCGCCAATCCGGGAGCGAGTTGCCGTGACGATTGAACACCTGCATGCCGTACCCCACCTGACTACAGCGCTTACCGGGCCCCTCCAGCAACTGGAAGAGCACCTGCTGCGGCACCAAAACGACATCGAGCAATGGCTGCGCAGCCAATGGCTGGAAACGCGGGCGCCATTTTATGCCTCTGTCGATCTGCGCAACGCCGGATTCAAGCTGGCGCCAGTCGACACCAATCTCTTTCCCGCCGGATTCAACAACTTAAATCCGGCATTCATGCCGCTGTGCGTCCAGGCTGCGCAGGCGGCGATGGAGCGCTATTGTCCAAAGGCCTGCGGCATCCTGGTGATCCCGGAAAGCCACACGCGAAATCTTTTCTATTTGGAGAGCCTTGCGGCCTTGGTCAGGATCCTGGAAACGGCCGGGTTCCAGGTACGTATAGGCTCGCTGATACCGGATCTGCGCGAGGCCACCACCATCTCACTGCCGTCCGGTCGCAGTGTTCTGCTCGAACCAGTGACGCGTACCGACAACAAGCTGCACGTCAGGGACTTTCAACCCTGCTTTGTCTTGCTCAACAATGATCTTTCGGGAGGGCGCCCTGCAATCCTCGAGAACCTGGAACAACCGGTAGCCCCGCCTCTCGGAATGGGCTGGTCCAATCGGCTGAAGTCGACCCATTTCACCCACTACCGCCGCGTCGCATCCGAGTTTGCCAAACTGGTGGAGATCGATCCCTGGCTGGTCGACCCGATTTTTCGCAAGTGTGGCGAAATCGACTTTCAGCAGCGCGAGGGAGAGGAGTGCCTGATAACAAACGTTGGGGCCGTACTGGAGCAAATCACCGAAAAATACCGGGAATATGGGATTGACCACGAACCCTTTGTAATCGTCAAGGCCGATGCCGGCACTTACGGCATGAATATCATGACCGTGCGCAACACCGAACAACTGCGCGAACTCAACCGTAAACAGCGCACGAAGATGGCTCGCGGGAAAGAAGGCCATTTGGTGACTGATGTCATCGTGCAGGAAGGTGTGTACACGTTCGAAAGCTGGGGTGCCCCACCAGCGGTCGCCGAGCCGGTGGTCTATATGATCGACCACTTTGTGGTGGGCGGTTTCTACCGGGTCCATGCCGGTCGCGGGCGCGACGAGAATCTCAACGCGCCGGGCATGACGTTCGAGGCGCTGGCGTTTGAAGAATCCTGCACACAACCCGACCAAAACCGCGCCCCGGATTCGCAGCCTAATCGCTTCTATGCCTACGGGGTCATAGCCCGCCTCGCCATGCTTGCCGCCGCACGCGAACTGCATGAGGTGTCAATCGGTGGCTGAATTACAGGCGGGACTTCCTGGGCGCGCCGCCATTGGTACGGTGTAGCGATGAAGCTTGGGGTAGTCATGGATCCCATCGGATCCATCAAAGTCAAGAAAGACAGCACGTATGCCATGCTGCTGGAAGCTCAGGCGCGCGGCTGGGAAATAGCCTACCTCGAACAAGCCGACCTTTTTCTGCGCGATGGACGTGCACTCGGTCGCAGTCGACAGATCACACTTTATCGCGACGTTATTCCGTGGTTCGAATTCGGTGACGAGCAGATTCGACCGCTGGATGAGCTTGATGTGATCCTGATGCGCAAGGATCCGCCGTTCAACATGGAATATATTTATACCACGTACTTACTTGAGCAGGCCGAGTCGCGCGGCACCCTCGTGGTTAACAAACCGCAAAGCTTGCGCGACGCCAATGAAAAGCTTTTTACCGTGTGGTTTCCGCAGTGCACACCGCCAACGTTGGTAACGCACAGCGCAGAGCGCCTGCGTGCATTTTTGCATGAGCATCGGGAAATAGTCCTGAAACCGCTGGACCAAATGGGTGGTGCGTCGGTATTCCTCCTGCGCGAAGGTGACCCGAACGTGAGTGTAGCGATAGAAACACTGACAAACCTTGGATCGCGTTTCACAATGGCGCAGCGCTATATTCCCGAAATCCGCGATGGTGACAAGCGGATACTGTTGGTGGATGGTGAGCCCGTACCCTACGCGCTGGCACGAATACCGGCCGAGGGGGAAACTCGGGGAAATCTGGCCGCCGGAGCCCATGGGGAGGGCAGACCCTTGAGCGAGCGCGACCTGTGGATCTGCAAACAGGTAGGCCCGACGCTGCGCGCAAAAGGCATCCTGTTTGCCGGCCTCGATGTCATTGGTGATTACCTCACCGAAATCAACGTAACCAGCCCCACCTGTATCCGCGAGCTGGATTCACTGTACGGGCTCAATATCGGCGGGCAGGTGCTCGACGCCATAGCCAAGCGCGTCCTAAGCCGCTGAGGCGGCACGCGCAGGCGTAGCGTTTCTCCTGGCCAAGGATATAATTAAGGCCAGCGGCCTGAGCCGTAATGAAAATTTCGACGGGCGTTTTCAAAGATACTATCGTGCAGGTTACACCAGGCTTTTCCGACACCGACCGCCTAGGACTGACCGTATTCGGTTCGGTCCTCGTACATATGGTCGTCATCCTCGGGATTACCTTTTCGGTCCCCAAGCTGGGCATTCCGAAACTTGATACCCTTGATATCACTCTGGTGCAGACTCGTACTGATCATGCACCGGACCATCCTGATTTTCTTGCCCAGGCTAATCAGGACGGCGGCGGCAACAGTCCCAATCAGGACATTGCGCGTAGCCCATTACCGGCGTTGGAAATGAGCGAGCAAAACAATCGCGTGCCGGTCGCTCATCCGAACCCCCAGAATCCGGTTGAAAGCGTGCGCGAACTGGCTGCCCTCCTGACCAATGAGCTGGCGGGGGCCCGCATTGCCGTACCGCAACCCGCGCCGCAACGGCAAAAGCCGGAGATCGGTCGCGAGGCACCCGGGCTGGCACAGCTTGAGGAGGAGCGTGCGCACCTGAGCGCGGAAATCAGCCGCTCGTGGCAGGAATACCAGAAGCTGCCGCGCCAGAAATACATTGACGCTCGCACCATGGAATACAAATATGCCGCCTACATGGACGCCTGGCGCGCAAAAGTCGAGCGCATTGGTAATCTCAACTATCCGGAAGAGGCCAAAAGACGCAATATTTCCGGCGACTTGGTGCTTGATGTGGCTATCCGTCAGGATGGCAGCGTCTACCGCGTCAAGGTGCTGCGCTCATCCGGATACAAGGTGCTCGACGATGCTGCGGTACGGATCGTTGGATTAGCGGCGCCTTTTGCCCCGCTTCCTCCTGATATCAGAGCCGATACCGATATTTTGCACATCATTCGCACCTGGAAGTTCGCGGATACCAGGCTCACCAGCAACAGCCCCTAGAGAGGCGATTGGCGCGACTTGCGCTGGTGCGCCGCACTGCCAGATACTATGGCCATGGGTCAAATGGAATCCCTTACTAATCACTTTTTGATCGCGATGCCCGGCCTCGCTGACCCAAACTTCTCGCGAACTGTAACGCTGATTTGCGAGCACTCCAGCGAGGGGGCCATGGGTCTAATCATCAATCGGCCAATTGACGTCAACCTGCGCCAGATCCTGCAGCAGATGAATATCGAAGGCGATGCGGCAGGAAAATTGGACTTGCCGGTCCACCTAGGAGGGCCAGTCCAGGGCAATCGCGGTTTCGTTGTTCACGAACCTCTTGGAAGCTGGGAGTCTACCCTGGCCGTATCAGAATCGCTCGGGGTATCGACTTCGCGAGATATTCTGGTGGCACTGGCGCATAATCGCGGGCCTGAACATTCCTTCCTTGCCCTTGGATATGCGGGCTGGGCACCGGGGCAGCTTGAGCGGGAGATCGCGGAAAATACCTGGCTGAGCGGACCAGTAGACAGATCAATACTTTTCGAAACTCCAGCAGAACAACGTTGGGGTGCGGCCGCGAACCTGCTCGGCATCGACCTTACGGCGATTTCCGACGAAGCGGGTCACGCTTGAAGGTCAAAACCTATCTCGGTTTCGACTTCGGCAAGAAACACATAGGCGTGGCAGTAGGCCGTACGGCATCGCGCCTGGCTCAGGCCATCGATACCGTCGCCGCCGTCAATGAGCGGCCCGATTGGACTCATATCACGCGGCTGATTGACGAGTGGCGGCCATGTGCCTTTGTAGTCGGACTACCTCTCAACATGGATGACAGCGAAAACGACATGACGCGCGCTGCGAAGAAGTTTGGTAATCGTCTGCGGGCCCGATACAATCTACCGGTGCATATGGTTGACGAACGACTCACCTCGATTGCAGCGAAGAACGTGCTCGTCGAGGCGGGAATACCCTCAAAACGCCACAAGTCCAAACTAGACAGACTGGCGGCACAAACAATTCTCCAGGCGTTCCTGGACGAGCACAGGGAAGCGGGTCATGCTTCAGAGCATTGATATTGAGGCCACCCTGGCCTACATGTCGGACGAGCTGAAACCTAGGCTTGCCCTCAATCCCATTATGATCGGCGTGCACACCGGTGGTGCGTGGGTAGCGACACGGCTGCACAAGGTACTGGGGCTCAGCGAGCCCTTGGGCACCCTGGACATATCCTTCTACCGCGACGATTTCACGCGCGTCGGAGTGAACCCCCAAGTAAAGACATCCAATCTTCCGGTCAATTTGGAAGACCGGCATGTAATACTGGTGGATGACGTACTGCACACCGGGCGAACGGTACGTGCTGCCCTCAATGAGATTTTCGACTATGGTCGCCCGGCATCGGTCGTCCTTGCGGTGCTCATCTGTCGCGACGGACGCGAGCTGCCGATCGAGGCACAGGTAATCGGGCACACGCTGAATCTCAAGAAAAATGAACATATCAAGCTTACCGGCCCCGAGCCGCTAAGGCTGACGCTCCAGGAGATACCGGTTGACGCGCGGTGATCTGCAATTCGACAGTCAGGGCCGCTTGCGGCATCTCCTGACCACCGAGGGACTTCCGCGACAGACCATTTTGGAAATTCTAAACACCGCCGAATCTTTCGTTTCTGTCGGGGAACGCGAGATCAAGAAACTGCCGCTGCTGCGCGGCAAAACCGTGGTTAATCTGTTCTTCGAATCCAGTACGCGCACACGCACAACCTTCGAGATTGCCGCTAAACGCCTTTCGGCCGACGTAATCAACCTAAACCCGGCCGCTTCGTCCACCACCAAAGGCGAAACTCTGCTCGACACCGTGCGCAATTTGGAGGCAATGCATACTGATTTGTTCGTAGTACGCCACAGGGAATCGGGCGCCGCTCATCTTATAGCCCAGCATGTACCTCCGCACGTCCACATCATCAATGCCGGCGACGGCCGCCATGCGCATCCGACCCAGGGTCTGCTCGATGTCTTCACAATACGTCGCTACAAAGGCCAGCTTGAAAAGCTGAGAATTGCAATTGTCGGAGACATTCTGCATTCGCGCGTCGCGCGCTCCCAGATCCATGCTCTCACGACTTTGGGCGCCGCCGAGGTGCGGGTGGTGTCGCCCTTGACGCTACTGCCGACTGCAGTAGAAAGACTCGGAGTACAGGTGTATACGGATATACGTGCCGGACTCGATGGCGTCGATGTCATCATCATGCTGCGCTTACAACGCGAGCGCATGAATGGTGCCCTGATTCCAAGCGAGCAGGAGTACTTCAATCTTTACGGACTCACCCCGAAAAAGCTTTCCTATGCCAGACCGGACGTGATCATCATGCACCCAGGACCGATGAACCGCGGTCTTGAGATTGATTCTGCCGTTGCCGATGGACCGCACTCAGTCATCCTGCCGCAGGTTACCAACGGCATAGCCGTTCGCATGGCGATCATGGCTCTCATCATGGGTGGCCCCGTGGCAGGTGCAACGCCACCCGACGGGAGAAATGCCGAATGAATTTAGCTATTACCGGTGGGCGACTGATTGATCCCGCCAATGGCGTGGATGGCCAGCAGAATCTCTACGTTGATGATCAGGGATTCATTGTTGGAGTTGGATCTGCGCCGAGCGGTTTTAAGCCTGAACGCACCATTGACGCACGCGGCAAGCTGGTATTTCCGGGCCTAATTGATTTGCGTGCACGTCTGCGCGAACCAGGCCTCGAATACAAGGCCACAATCGAGAGCGAAACGCGGGCCGCGGTCTGCGCCGGCATCACCACGCTATGCTGCCCACCAGACACCTACCCTGTTATCGACACCCCGGCAATGGCTCAGATGATCCAGCAGCGCGCCTGGCGCTTCGGGTTGGCATTTGTGCATCCTCTGGGCGCGTTGACACAGGGCCTGCAGGGCAAGCTGCTGACGGACATGGCGGCACTCGACGAAGCAGGCTGCGTCGGGTTCAGCAACGCCATTGAACCGGTAACTGACACGCTGGTAATGCGTCGCGCAATGGAATACGCGGCGACCTTCGATTTGACAGTCTTTCTGCACGCCGAGGACCCATGGCTTCGAAATGGGGGCTGTATGCATGAAGGTGAGGTCAGCACACGCCTCGGCTTGCCCGGAATTCCCGAGGCGGCAGAAACG
>JAKBDW010000593.1:0-3177 GCA_021834245.1 Pseudomonadota bacterium | reverse complement strand
TCGGCCGCCACCAGACGCCCCTGATTGCGATCAGCCAGGACCATCGCGGTACCTTCCCTCCTTCAAGACTGCGCCGCAGAGAGTCTGGGGCTTGGCCTTAATCGGGAGGGCGGAAACGGGGATATGCTCGGAACATGCCGCCGCGTTACATCAACACAATCACCAATGGCAAGAGGCACCACAATGCGGCAAATCGTGCCACCACACGGACTTCGCCAAAATCGGCACTAAGCCCTTGTTTCGTCGAGGCTGACCTGGCCGAAATCAGCCGATTTCGGGCTCAAACTGTCGAACTCCGGTTTCATGGCGCACGTCGAACTTGGGTGACCAAGGGGTTGCGCACTCGAAGCAAACCCCACCCGAACCCAGTCCATAACTGGGTTCAAATGGATAACATCTATATCGTTGAACGCAATTTAGTATGAAACGGCTTGGCCGTCGATGCGCGCCCTACTGGTGCATGCGTTGCATGATCGGGCGAAGGCGTTTGACCTGCGCTATGGATTCGAGTCGTTGCCCGTGCATCCGATGGCGCTGATGCTGCGTCTGCGCCTATCGACGTTGTGATGTTCCGATGCTGACAACCGCCGCGCCCTGGCTGCCGTGGAGTGCATGCCAGGCTTACGCGCAGTCCGCATGACCTGACGAAGTCGGTTTTGATCGTGATTCAAAAGCCGAAAAAAACAGCACGGCAGAAACACTGGTCAGCAGTGACATCAACCCCAGGACGATACCCGGCACTGAACTGGCTTCGGTGCAGATCCCGATGAGGAAGGGTGCGATCGCCTTGGACATGAACGCCGGCATCGCCAGAGCGCCAGCAATCGCTCCATAGTTCTTGGAACCGAACACTGCTTGTGGAATCGTTCCGCGCACGATCGTCTGGACTCCATTGCTCAAGCCATACAACACGAAGAATACAACGAGCGCCACCCACGATGTACCAAAGAGAAACAGGATTCCCAGGGCCACCGGTAACGCGGCAAAGATCAGCTTGCCGGTGACCTCCGGCGAGAGGCGCCGGCCAATCGTCATTTCGACCAATCGTCCAACGACCTGCATCGGCCCGATCAATGTCGCTAGCAGGACGATCGTATCGACCGAATGGCCAAGCGGCTGCAACATCGCCACCAAGTGAATCGAAAACGCGGAAAAGACGAAAGAGCTGACGGAAAAGGAAAACGCTAGCTTCCAAAATATCGAGGAGCGCAACGCTTCCCGCAGGTGAAATCCTTGCTTACAGGCGGTAGTCTGCTGGCGCACCCGTGATGCCACGAACGGACGTCGCACCGGCATAGTGACATGCAGGGGGAAGCACAGCAGCAAGTGCACGAGACCGTAGCAGCAATAGGTGTCGCGCCAGCCGATCAGCGCCTCCAGCTTCCAGGTCAACGGCCAGAACAGGGTCGACGCCAAGCCGCCCGCCAGCGTGATGATCGAAATCAATCGCCGGGCATCGACGGGAAACTCGCGGTTGATGGTGGCGAAAGCCGCCTCGTACAACACGAGGGCCATGGCGACACCCAGTACGGACCAAGCGGCGAAAAACCACACGATCGAGTGGACATCGCTCAACATGATCAAACCGATGCCGGAAAGAACAGATCCGCCGCCCATCACCAGTTGCCCACCGCAGCGATCCAACAGCGCGCCGACCGGCAACGCCACCATTCCAGCGGCAAATAATCCCCAACAGAAAATCCCGAACGTCGTGCCTGCACCCCAGCCCAGTTCCCGTTCCAAGGGAGCAGCCAGCAAGGTGTACGAGTAGTAGATCGATCCCCAGGAAACGACTTGCCCGACCGCGAGGCTTGCCACCATACGGCCTTGCCCGCGTGGGGCTCTCGTGATTGCGGCGTGCACGGATCTCAACCTTCGCTCGACGGCGCCACCTTGCCGACCCGGCGGCCCAAGACAGCCTGCAAGACGACAAACCCGGCACAAATGATGCCGGGATACCAGAAGTCCTGATAGCTGAAAAAGCAGATGCACAGAATGGCCCCCAGCGACACAAGTGCATGCGACAGCATCAGTGGCGACCTCCTCTCTAGCTTGATCGCGGCTAAGAACACCATGAGATAGGTGATGATGTAATTGGCATTTGAAAGCCGCACATAATCGTCCACGGTTAGCGAGAAGCAGAGATATGTGATCAAGGCCAGCATCCAGACGCCCGCCAATAAGAGCAGGCCGTTCTCGGGCGAGCCCGTCTTGGGATTCACCCGGGCCAGGCGATCCAGCAGTATGCCCTCTACGGCCAGGGAATGCACCAAGCGCCCCCCGCCGCGCACCCACGACAACATCATGCTAAAGAACAGGATTAATACCGCTAGGGCCGATACTTTGGACGCCAGCGGCCCGAAGGAATACATAAATAGATCGGAGATCACGGTGTTGCCGTTGACGAGCGCGTGCGCGGGCAAGACGCCGATCAAAACGAACGCCGTCATCGAGAAAAGCAGGGTGACCGTCAGCACTGCATAGAAGATTGACTTTACGAGCGACCATGTGTCCAGCAATTCGTCCGAGGAAAACGCGGCATGCTCCCAGCCGATGAACGCATAAAAACAAATGAACGCAGCGAGTTCGAGCTGCCGCGGGCTGCGGGGCTGGAACGAGAAATTGTCTAGGCGGACATGCGGCACGGCCAGTACGATCGCCAGGGTCACGAACCCTAGGAACAGCATGAAGATCCAGCGCTGGAATTTCATGGTCGACCGTACGTCGAACAAGTTGACTGCCACCAGCGCCAAGAGAAATATCGCTGCCGCGCAGGTCTGCTGGTTACGACTCAAGGGGAAGATAATGGCCACATATTCCGCAAAGAAGAGCGCAGCGGCCACCGGGCCGATGCACAAGGCCAGTAGGTAAAGAATGCCAGTCAGGTCGCCCGCATTCTTTCCGAACGCGATCCGGATGAAATGCGTCACGCCACCGGACGACGGGTGGCGAGCGCCCAGATTTCCCATCGTCCGAGCCATCGGATAAGACAAGACACCCAGCATCAGCCAGATCAGGATGGACCAGGAACCCACCATTTTCGCCGCTAGCGCAGGAAGAACGATCAGACCGAGCCCGACGACAGACGATGTGTAGATTACATAGCTGTCGAAAGTCGTCAAATATTTCTTGAACATGCGATGTCCTTTTGTGTTTGCCGGACGAGCGTGCGCCCCG
>JAKBDW010000044.1:0-3194 GCA_021834245.1 Pseudomonadota bacterium | reverse complement strand
GTGTCGAGGCCGCAGGCATCCGTGCTGCGAAGCGGCCGTAATTTGCCTCCGGTGCCCCGGGCGGCACTGCCCGTACGCTCTGCCAACCACTTCCGGTGAACAGCCCCTCGGGGTCATCCGTGCAGAACGGCAGGGGTTTCCCCGCCTGTTCGAGCCACTGCAGGTACCCCTGCATCGCCGGCGTTGCCAGCAGTCCGGTTCCGAACACATCGGCCAGAAACAGGCTTCCCGCAGCTGAGCATGCGCGAGCACCGCGTAGCAGCGCCGAGACGCTCGCTGCCGGAAGGTAGAACAGGACGCCTTCGGCAATCCATGTCGTTGGTCGTGCACGGTCGTATCCGGACGCAAGCAGGGCGGCTACCCAATCGCTGGCCAAATCGGCGGCGGCCGCGCGCCGGTCGCACTGCGGTTGGGCTAGGTGCTGCTGCAGCACCGCCTCCTTTTCGGCAAGCAGCTCCGCACGGTCGAGTTCGATGATGCGCACGCCAGCCGGTAAGGGCAGGCGATAGGCGCGCGTGTCGAAGCCCGCGCCGAGCAGAACGATCTGGCTGCGCTGTTGAAGGCCCGCGAGGAGTGCATCGTCGAAATGGCGCGTACGAACGGGAAGGTATCGATTCTCGCCGCCGGCGGCCTGCTCGGAGCGCGCCAGCATGGCGTAACCGGCCTCGCCGGCGAACAGCTCGGCAAGCGGATCCGAAAACAGGCAGTCGGCACGGCGAGTCTCCCTCGCGCGCGCGGCGGCGATCCAGCGAGCGGTAGCAGCGAATGGCTGGCTGGGCTGGGTGCGGTTCATGCGGGCAAGTCGACGGGCGGCCGTCGGTTACTTGCCGAGCTCGCCAGATACATAGGCAACCAGCTCCTCCGTGTTTCTCGCAAACTCCGCCTGCAGATCAATGCCGCATTTGTTCGCCAGGACAAGGATGGACCACAAACAGTCCGACAGCTCATGACCGAGCTTCGCCTTGCAGTCATCGATATCCCGGACGCCGGCATGCGCCTGGATCAGTTTCGCCAGATCGCCTACGTCACCCACGAAACCGAGCGCAAGTTCCTGTGTGCTCCAGACGCGCCCCCATCGCTTGACCTCAAGCTGTTCGTAGAGGTCGTTCAGGTGCAGTGCGGATTTTTGAAGGTCGCTGAAATTCATGTGCTTTGTGGAAGTGAGGGGCGGAACGCGTGGCGCGGGCTTCCAGCAGGAGAAGAAATTTCGCGTTTTCGCTTCCGTTGTTCGGACCGAACCCCGGCACTTCAATGGAGAGCTTTTGCTCAGAGCGAATCTTCTCAACGACACTATCGAGTGGCGTCATTTGGGAGGCACTAACGAGTTAAGCGGCGCGCGGCTTTTCTGGTATCCGGTTGGATGAGGTTAGGTTTGCGCTTGCTGGTAAGAAGCAACATGAACGCAGAAAAGACGGTCAAAGAGATCGCGACAGGAAGGAACCAAGGTTTGCTGGACCACGCCAGCAGGTTAGGAGCTACTGACAAGGAGAGTGCAAGGATGGCAAGAAACCCGATTGCGGTGATCACGGCAGCGATCACCGCAACGCGAGTACTCATATTTTTTGGCATCGACACGATCTCAGTTAAAGCCTGGCGTTGGAGTTAAGCGGCGGCGCAGTCGTCCGCCTTGAACGAGTAATGTTAGACCTTTACGCCGGCGACCGTTACGGCGACTGCGACTACAACCAGGCCAACAAGCAGGAGGGCCAACCAACTTTGAATTTGCGAGATATACGCTGCGAGGCGCCCGCCTGCTGCGAGGTCGCCACCAATGGCTCGCTTGAAGCTACTGCGAGCTAGCCACTTGGCAGGGTAGAAAAGACCCTTCTCCATCTCACGAAAGACAATCCTGAAGTCGAGTTTTGTGCCTTGAGCCGCGAGCTCCGAACCAAGTTGCCCTGCCTTTTCCGCGGTGGCGAAACTGGCGGCAACCATCGCGGCAAGCCAACGCTGAAAGATGCCTACGACAATTGCACTGAGCAGCAGGCGCAAGCTGACCTGCAACGTATGCGGCGCAACCAAAGCCTGGAGTTCCGCCCAGTGGGCAAGAACCAGCGCGTAGGCCGCGCCGACGCCGAAAAGAAGCCAACCACAGAAAGTGTCCAGCTTGTCGCTGATCTGCGCCGCGGTGGTCGACAGCAGCCGTCCAGCCGTAACCCGTTCGTGAATATTTGGAATATCTTCGTTCACGAAATTCCCCCAAAAGGCCTAACGCTCGAAATCAGTGGCGTGAGCCCGCGATGCGGGTTTGCGTCTGCTTGGTTAAGTTGTTAGGTGTATCGTTCTTGGTGATGGCGAGCAAGAGCCATGCTGCAACTGGAATTGCGAGCAATTGAACAATCCAGCTGGTGACGAACTGCCAGGCGAACACGGCGAAGTATGGGCTGCCAATGAGCGAGCGATTGGACCACAGGAACGCTGGCATAACCGCTAGGAACAGATACAGCCACAACTTTAAAGGACGCAACTTGATGAGTATGTAGGCGGCCGGCAAAGCGAGAATAAAATTGATGAGACAGTCGACCGGTAGTAAGTAAATCTTGAGGTCGGCGACCGAATTGACATGATGGGCAAGCAAACCCGGTAATGGGTTGTATGCACCGATGTACGCCCAAGCAAACGCGAGAAGAAAATACTGCGCTGCGCCCACGAGAAGTGCGACGCCTGCTGAAGTGAGCAAAGCATGAGATTTCATGATGGTGCGTTCTCCCTGTACGCCTGACGCTTGAGTGAGGCGGCGGCGAAGCCGCCCGCTTTGAACGAGTTAGACCGCCGACGCCTGTTTGGAGGCCGATGACGTAGCGAGCCAGGAATGCCGGATGAGCAAAACACCAACCACCAAGAACAACAGGGGTGCCATGATCTGGCCTGTGGCAAACCCGGCGGCGTAAGCCGTGTTGAGGTTGTACGAGGAGAAGTGCTCGACGACACGAAACGTATCGATGCCAGCCTTGACCAAGAAATACAAACCAACTACGAAAATAAGCTTGTTCACTTGCGCTCCTTCGGAATTTTCCACGGCTGGAATTAAGCCGGGCGCGGCAGCCCGTCAGCCTTGGACGACGTGTTAGGGAAACTCCGATTTTGCCCCGCTGTCGAAGCGAAGCCGCCATCCACCGAGCGTAACCGATGCCTCAGCAGCTGACCTTGGCCACGCAGTCCGATGCGGGTTTCGAAGCCCACCGCAAGACGAC
>JAKBDW010000141.1:0-3201 GCA_021834245.1 Pseudomonadota bacterium | reverse complement strand
CCGTGGGGTTGGAGTAGACCGCTGCGTTCGGCAGACGGCCGTAGCGAATCGCCGTGAGGTCCGTCGTCCAGTTCCCGATGTTCCAAGCCAGACTCCCATCCAGAATGGTCTTGAACTCCGGTCCGATCGCCGAACCGCCTTGCGCGGACAGGTAGTCGTAGTAGGGATTGTGCAGCAGGTCATACGTCGGTGCGCCTGGAGCCAGCTGAAGCGTGTGATGCAATGTGTCGTTGTACTGGCCCGTCAAGTCGAACTCGCCGTATTTGCCCGCGTCAAAATGGTAGTTCACCGACGCGATGATGCCGCTCACCCGCTCCCGTGCAATATTGATTGGGTGCGTCGTGATGCCAGTCAGCAAATAGGGCGTCGTAGCGTTTGCTGGCGCACGCGTGATCGCCGCAAATGCGGCTTGGCAAATGGGCGACGTTGTCGGAATTTGGCCAAGCAGGCATTGCGCATCATCAAGCAACAGCGTGTTGCTACTCTGGTACTGGACCTCGTTGCTGATCCGAACGTCGTAGTAGTCTGCCTTCACATCGAAGTTGGAGGTAGGCGACCAGACAAGGCCGCCGCCCCAGCTCTTGGCTGTGATCGGATTCAGATAAGCATTGCCCGTTTGCGTACCGAAAATCTGTGGATTGATCGACGTGCTCACGAATGAAGAGCATTCGTTATAGGGCGTCCCTGGGTGTTGCAGCTCGCACTGGTAGTAGTCCGTTACGCTTGCGAAATAGCCGCTGGGACCGACGAACACGTAGCCCATGTCCGGCATGCGGAAGGCCGTCGAGTAGTTGGCGCGCAACAGAAGAGTGTGCAATGGCCGGAACGAGAGTGCGACCTTGTACGTGGGTCGGCTGGATGAACCGCCACCATCGTTATGGAATCGGTCATAGCGCGCCGAAACATCCGCGCTCAACATCCGGACGATGGGCACGTGAAACTCGGCTGCTGCCGCGTAGTTGTTTCGAGTGCCACCACCGCTGCTTCCCGTGAGGCCCCAAAATTCATGATTGGTGAGAAGCGGGTTGGCGGGCAGCGTCCATTTCTGGTCACCTGTCTGCAGTACGCCGGCGAAACCGACGTCACCTGCTGGCAGCCTGAATAGGTCGGTATTCGTGAACTGAAGATTGACGTTCTGGTTGTACGTCTCTGAACTCGAGTGGTCGATGCCCAAGAAGCTCTGGTACTGGGCCGGGGTGATGTTCTTGAAGAAGTTATTGTAGTTAGGAGCGTAGACAGGATAACCGTACGCTGTTCCGAGCTGCGGGCCGAGGAACTGATTCTGGAAGAATGC
Organism: Pseudomonadota bacterium; assembly: GCA_021834245.1. GTDB lineage: Bacteria > Pseudomonadota > Gammaproteobacteria > Acidiferrobacterales > UBA6901 > JAJXUF01. Next base: position 1,907 of record JAKBDW010000141.1, on the reverse strand, counting down.
GTCGACTTTCGACGTCAGCGCTTTTGCAAAATTGCTCGAGAGGTTGTTCTGAGACCGATAATAGTACGCGTTATAGTTCCAATCGGTCTGGCCAATGTCGCCCTTGACGCCACCCCAGAAGTTGTAAGAGCGGTTGACGTAGTGCGTGCCGCCGGCAGCGATATTGCCTGTCTCTTCGGGAGCGAATTGGCGGAATGGATTCTGGAAGGTGCCGGTATTCGCGTTGTAGATGATGCCTGGCGCTTGTCCATGGTAGAAGGCGCTGATGTTCGGCTCCCACCAGATATAATCTGATCCGACCGCTGAATCCGTGCTATTGAAGTTCAGCATCAATGTGCCATACACCTCAGCATGACTGTTCAGCCGGTAACTGCTCCTCAGATACGCGCTGGCTGAGTGGCTGCTATTGAGCAACGTCGAGTACCCCAGCGCAGTAGGACTACCGCAGAGATACCCGCCGTTTGCGATGTAGGTTCCCGGCGCACTGCCCGGATTTTTCGCCTCGAACCTGACCGTGGTGCCACCGTACTGGTTGGCGATGGGGCCACATCCATTCGTCGCAACAGAATTCGGATCGACATAACCACCCAAGCCATAGTCATATATCCCGTATGTCCCCCATGGCTGGCCGCTTAGATAAGGGTTGGGATTACTGAGCGTGCTCGCGGTGTAGGGCCTCTGGAAAGCCCAAATCGGCTGCTGGTCGACGTACTGCAGACCATATGTCAAGTCGAATGCACCCTTGTTGTACCCGCCGACCATCTGCAGCCGCTGGCTGCTGCCGCCGCCATCCGAGTAACCGCCCGCGCGGTAATCAAAATCAACTCCACTCTGATGGTGCTTCAGGATGATGTTGACCACGCCCGCGATCGCAGCGGAGCCATAGATGGACGACTGGTTGCCGGGGACGATTTCGACTCGGCTGACCATGGCCAATGGAATCGACGAGATGTCGGTGAAGCTCGCCTGGCCGTTATAGAGAAGTGGGTACTCAGCAAGCGGATGGCCATCCACGAGGAACAGCGTAAAGTCGGGCGGCAATCCCAGCAGAGAGATGGTTTGTGCTCCCGGTGTGAATCCGGCGTTGTTCTGTTCGCCCTGCACTTGCCCCGTGGATAGTGGCTGCGCTCGCAGCGCCTGATAGAGGTTGGTAAAGCCCCGCTTCTTGATGTCTTGGGCGGTGATGGTGATGACCGGTGTTGCCGTCTCGAGCTCGGCCGTTGGGATCAGCGAACCGGTCACAATGACTTTCTTGAGTTCCTTCGGCTTTTTTTGGCTTTGGCTGCTGCCCTGCGTATCCTGCGCATGCACGGGAACGGCATAGGCCGAAGCGGATAGTGCGGCCACGATCGCGGCCGCCAGAAGATGGCGTTGCATGGGCTTCATGGGGCGAAACTCCGTGTGTTTGGTTCTTTGGTTCAACTGGTTGTCACAGCAGCCGACGAGTGCGCAAGGGTGTGCGCGCGCGCGCATCCTTAACCCGAACCTAACGGCACCATGGTGTGTTGAGCCAGTGGCGGAAAGCCTGTGTAATGAAAATGTATTTGCTATGAGCGCCTATTTGTAATATTTGTCAAGCTTATGTCTCGACAGGGAAATCGCTGGTTCACTGGGCCTACCGCTCGGGCTGCACGCTGACGCGCGCCCGCGTGTGCGATGGCCGCAATTGACTTCGTTGGGGCGCGGTCGTCCGCATTTGGCTGCGGCTGGCGCCGCCGACCGTCGTAAGCCGCCCGCCGCGGCCCAGACGCAGTTGCCGCCTCGAGACAATGTCGATCCGCGCCCGCGAAACGCGTCGCGACCAATAGCAAAGCGCTTGACGGGCCCCGGGGACGATGACTCTGTGCGTGACGCGACGTTCAGGCGTTTGCGAAGGCTTCGCCGCGTTCAATGACGATGCCGACCCC
>JAKBDW010000402.1:0-3209 GCA_021834245.1 Pseudomonadota bacterium | reverse complement strand
TTGCTGGAATTCTGAGGCCGAACGCCGGGCGGGTGCAGGTGCAGGGACGGGTGGCGCCGTTAATCGAGCTTGGTGTGGGCTTCCATCCCGAACTGACGGGCGAAGAGAATATCTATCTGAACGCCAGTCTCTACGGGTTTCGGAATCATGAAATACGCGCGAGGTTGGCGCAAATTGTGGAATTTTCGGAGTTGGGGCATTTCATTGATACGCCAGTCAAGAACTACTCTTCGGGTATGTACATGCGCCTCGGATTTTCTGTTGCAGTGCACTTAGATCCGGAAATATTGCTGGCCGATGAAATCCTGGCGGTTGGCGATGTGACGTTCCAGGATAAGTGCCATGTGAAAATCGGTGAGATGCAGCGCGCTGGAATGACCCTCATTTTGGTATCGCATAATCTCGAGCAGGTCACCAAGTTCTGCACGAAGTTCATTAAGCTTGACAAGGGCCGCGTTGCTGAAACTGGGCACTGGGAGAAATTGCGGATCTCCCAATGACAATAACCAGCAAGAAATGTGGGCTCCTCCGTACAAAGTGTGCAGTAGCCGGCGTGGCTAATCGAGGCCCTTGAGGACGATTGTTCTTCCCGCTTTGATGCAGCGTTTGATCTTGGCCCGGCCTTCAGCGGTAGGCATCAGATGGCCGCATTGCCGGCATCGATCGAGCTCCACGCGGTAGACGTCTACAGGAAGCGCGCACCCTGAAACGTCTGGCTCACGGAGCGAAAGTGATCCTCACGCACGCGCTCTGGTGCCTCTTGAAGCGCCCCAAGAACTTGACCGAGAACCAGGCGATCAAGCTGAAGGACCTGCTATCGTATAACCTGAAATCCATACGGGCCTACCTCCTCTAGGAGGAGTTCCAGATGTTTTGGGAGTATGTCTCGCCTACGTGGGCCGAAAAATTCATGGACCAATGGTGTAAAAAGGTGATGCGATCCCGCTTAGAACCGATGAAGAAGATTGCCCATATGATTCGTGTGCACAAGCCGCTCATCTTGAACTGGTTCGAGGCTCGCGATGAAGTCTCTCTCGGTGCCGTCGAAGGCCTGAACAACAAACTTGAAGGTGAGCCTCAGAACATCCTAATGGATTTCGTACCTCAAAAGCCATAAAGATCATACTTTATCATAAGCTTGGCACGCTACCAGAGCCAGAGCTCACCCACAGATTCTGCTGAGGAACCGAAATGTGTAAGGAATCGGACTTATTCTAGCCTTGGGGGGTCAAGTGGTAACGATGGACTCGGTTGGGTGAAGCCGAGACACGAGTTGCAATGGCGTGTTTGGCGGCGGACATTCGCCAGATTCCACGTCGATCCCAGGGGAAACAGGTAGTGGCCGATGGCGCCTGTCTGTAGGACAGCAGCTGGATGCAGTTGCGTGATTTTGGGAACTTGGCCAATCTTTCGGCCGGATCGATACGCCGGATGGGACGGCGCATGAATAGCACACCCGCGTCAACAGAGAAAATGACCATTCACAAATATTTAAGCCTGATTGCAAACAAGAAAACGGTGCTTGTGGCAGGTATGTACCGTTCGGGCAGCACGTGGCTTTACAACGCCGTTCGGCTGATTTGTGAGGCGGCGCAGCCGGGTGCCACATACACGTGCTGGGTCGACGACTTCCAAATCGACGCAGCGCAGACGGCGGAAAACATCGTTGTCAAACTGCACGATCCTGATGAGCTACTCGCGTCGGCAGCTTGGCGCACCTTCACCAGCCATCGGGACCTTCGCGATGTTGCGGCTTCGGCTCTTGACATGGGAGTCGTCGGAGACACGTCATCAGTTATGAATTATCTTGCGCGCGCTGTGCGCGACTATAATTTCTGGCGGATGCGGTCGCAGCTGGATGCTGATTATGAAACCGTCGCCAACGAGCCGGAGCGAGTTCTGCGCCGCATTGCCGTATTGCTGGACCTTGAGATCAATCGGAAACAGCTGATTGCGATCATCGATACACTAGACCATCTGCAAGTGCTGCCCGAGGCTGCCTGTGACTATCACGACAGGATCACGTTGCTTCATCCAACCCACAGGGTTGACGGCAGGGCGGGACGGTTGGCGGAGCGTCTGGATGACGCGCTGGTGCGGGTGATTGAATTCGGCTTTGGCCATGAGCTGCAATCCATGGGTTACCAGCTGTCCGCAGATGCGCCGGATGTTCCGGGTAACCGGTTCTTGGAAATGGCGCAAGATGACATGTTTTTTGAACCGACGTACCGGCAAGATCAAGAGTCGGCGGCTGTGCTGTCAGACTGGCAATGCGAGGACCTCGCGGTGTTCTTCGATATGGCGCCGTCCGGAGACGATTATAAGGTATTTTCCTACCTCTCCGGGTTGACTCGGCAGATGCCCGACGAGGCGTTCATCACAGCCGGGATATACGGACATTACAATGGCCCTCCGCTGCGGGCTGTGACGCGCAACGTAAAGAAATATCGACCACACGCTAGAAATCGATATTCGCTGAGGCCTGTGGCACGCAGAATGAAGAAATTCGCGGTCCGCGCTCTTGGGAAGCAGATGCGGATATCAGGCAATGCAGCGAATGATCAGTGGGCCCGTTTCCCAAGAGGAGCAGCTGGCCGCCATTGGTTTTCTAATCTGGATGACAGGCTATATTCGTGGCGAGATTTTGTTGTTTCACACGCATCCGGGAGAATGGCCGTCGTTCTGTTTACTCGAAACGCAAAATTCGCCCTCAAAGCGGTGGAATCTCTCATTATTTTTTCACGCAGCCTGCCGCAACGTATGGTGGTGGTCCTGCTCCAGGAAAATTGTGCGGATTTGGAGATTTTGAAACGCATCCGGTCCTTTGGTGTGCGGGTGCTATTCGATGGCAGCAGCTACGGAGATCCCAGGTGTCTGCAATATTCGGGAGGACTGAGGTTTGATTTTAATGATCCCGTAGAGAGTCCATATCTTTACTATAAGGCCCCGGCAATTAACTGGCGCATGCAAATTGCCGCGAGCCGTATGGTATCGGACCGTCCAGAGGTGATCCTTTTTGTGCGACCCGATTGGTCGCAGTGCGGGAGCGCAACCACTTTTGATAAGCTGACGATGCTATTTCACGAACGCGGCGCGATCGTTGTGGACGTGGCTTTGCAGCCGTATTTTTCTCGCTATGATGCGGTAACGGTCAAAGCTCTGCTGGATGAGGTAAATGGCGATATACCAAAGGGTCTGGATATAAAGAG
>JAKBDW010000546.1:0-3215 GCA_021834245.1 Pseudomonadota bacterium | reverse complement strand
AGGACGATGCCGACCGAAATGGATCGCCGAGCGGCTGCGAATGGGGACTTGGACGTACCTCAAGCACCTGTTATATTGACGGCGGCACAAAACGGCAGCATGAAATGTAGAAATACTACAATACTAGGAACCGACCCGTTTACGTTTTTTCGTCAGAACGCAAGGCTCTTGGCAGTCTCTCTTCAAAATCTGCACGTTTGTAAATTTCCAGACAACGCATCAAACTTACAGACATGAAGCTCACGAAAATAAATCAGAAAAAGCCAACAGCGATCCTTGCAAATGTTGACGCGATGCTTCCGGAACTGGAGGCCATCTATAAAGACATCCATTCCCACCCCGAGTTGTCGATGCAGGAGACACGAACCGCTGAGATTGCGGCGAATCATCTCAAGGCCAACGGCTTTGAGGTCACCACCGGAGTCGGCAAGACGGGAGTCATCGGCATATTGCGCAACGGAGACGGTCCAACCGTAATGCTGCGCGCTGACATGGATGCGTTGCCCATCAAGGAAGCAACCGGTCTTTCATACGCCAGCACAGTTACAGCGGCAGGCCCCGACGGCAAGACCGTGCCCGTAGCACACTCCTGCGGGCACGACATGCACGTGGCATGCCTCATTGGAGCCAGCTCTCTTTTTGCCAAAAGCCGGGGAAGCTGGCAGGGAACGCTGATGGCGGTCTTTCAACCGGGAGAGGAAACCGCACAGGGCGCGCAGGCAATGATTGACGATGGGCTCTTTAAGCGATTCCAGAAGCCAGACGTTGTGCTTGGGCAGCATGTCATGAGCTTGCCATCCGGGAATCTCGATTGGCGTAAAGGCGTTGTGACCTCCGCTGCCGATAGCCTGCAAATCCGCATGTTCGGACGCGGCGCGCATGGCTCAATGCCCGAATCCAGCATTGATCCTGTCGTCATGGCCGCCTCCACCGTAATGAGGCTGCAAACGATTGTCTCGCGGGAAGTCGCCCCGACCGATTCTGCCGTGGTGACGATTGGAGCGCTTCAGGCGGGCACGAAAGAGAACGTCATTCCTGACGAAGCTATCATTAAATTAAATGTGCGGACTTTCAACGAGGATGTCCGCAAACGCGTGCTCGCAGCGATCGTGCGGATCGTCAACGCAGAGGCAGCAGCGGCAGGCGCACCCAAGCCACCTGAGATCACCCCGCTGGACCGGTATTCATCGGTAACGAACGATAGCAATGCAACAGAGAAGGTTGTTGACGCATTCCGTGACAATTTCCCTGCCGATTCGATAGAGCTGACGAAACCTACTATGGCCAGCGAGGATTTTGGATGCTTCGGCGCGGAGTGGGACGCTCCGGCGGTATACTGGTTTTTTGGCGGCGATGATCCCGAGGTATATGCCAAAGCCAAGAAAGACGGCACAATTAGCTCGCTACCGACCAATCACAATCCGCACTTTGCACCAGTGATCCACCCAACTCTGGAGACGGGTGTGAAGGCTCTGGTTGTCGCGGCGCATGCCTGGCTGGGATCATGAAAGAAATCCTGATCAACGGACAACACATGGCCGGACCCTTTCTGATCGCGCTTGATCTGTTAGGCACGTTCGTCTTCGCACTCAGCGGCGCAGCAGCCGGTGTCAAAAACAAACTCGATCTGTTCGGCCTGATGGTGCTTGCCTTCGCGGCGGGGAACGCAGGGGGGATCACCCGCGACCTGCTTATCGGCTCCGTTCCGCCTGCAGCCATCAGCGACTGGCATTATTTGGGAGTCTCTCTACTGGCTGGTTTGGTGACATTTTGGTGGTATCCCAAAATCGACGTGCGAAGCAGAGCTTTGTTATTATTCGATGGGGCGGGCTTGGCCCTGTTCGCCGTCACTGGCACGCAAAAAGCACTGGCGGCCGGACTCAGTCCCATGATGGCGGCACTCATGGGAATGTTAACAGGAATTGGCGGAGGAATGTTGCGTGATGTTCTAGTCAACGAAACTCCCACCGTGCTCCGGGCTGATCTTTATGCTGTCGCCGCGCTGGCTGCTGGCATTGTGGTCGTGGTAGGACACGTCATGCACTATCCGTCTTTTGCAGTCATGATCGTTGGTGCACTCCTATGCTTCTGGCTGAGAGTCATGGCCATTCTGCGCGGTTGGCATCTGCCCACTGCAGGGAAGTCGCCTCGACCAGACTAACAAGGCCAACTGCTGACCAAGGCGGCGGAAGATAGAATCGGAAACAGGTCGGTTCCGAATGGCGGTTAGTTAAGGGGTAAATCATTGAAGAACAATTGCTTAAAAATGCACTCAGAATTCACGTTTTTTGCGCGGTGTTTATGGGCGGTCGGCTTCGTGCGAAGCAAAAAAGCCTTTGTTTTCAGTGAATTTGGCGACACCTGCTGCAATGGCACGTTTCTGATTCCTACAGTTTTCAGGCAAAAACTCGATTTTGATAGGCCTTATCTAAGCGCCATTCAGGACTGACCCGTTTACGGGGTCCTTAAATCACCGCTTACTATACGCTTACCCACTCCACATATAGAAACCAGCTCTTATTTTCTTGGCATACTATCAAATGCACATAGCACCCAGTCCAAATATACGTCCTTTCCACTGCGACTGATCCTTTGGAAGACTGCCACCAGGTTAAACCAGAGGTTGCCGGAGCGCTCGCATCGATCTTTTGATTGGGAAGTCGTTCCACCTGCTTCCTAAATGAACCCACAGAATTGGTTGTAATCAGAATTTTTGCCAAGAGACTCGGATCGAGTTGGCGACCGCGCCATAGCAGGTTCTGGCCTTTCGAGTCGGACGGGAGAACGATCCCAGTGTTAGTTTCAACCAGCTTAAGGTGCGCAGCATCGAATGAAGCGGCATTGAGTTCATAGTCGGAATAAGGACTATTGCGCGACTGAGAACCGCAACCAGCAAAAATGCAGGCAGACATTGTAACTATGGGAACATGGGTAAAAATCATCTTCAGCCAATTGCGTGAAAATACCATATAAAGCTCCCTCGTTGAATAGGTTCAACCATCACCATCCTCCTCCGCCGCTATTGGGTGGACTGCTTGATGGACCCCAAGAATAGTCCTCGGTCCAGTCCCACCACATGTCTTGGTTGGCTTGTCCACTCAAAGTAAACGGGAACTTGTCATTTCGCGGGTTAAAACCACCCACTTTTCGCGGGTTCAAAACCACCCACCCCTGAGACGTTGGATTCATAACATTTTGCTCTCTCCGATCAAGCG
>JAKBDW010000436.1:0-3220 GCA_021834245.1 Pseudomonadota bacterium | reverse complement strand
TGCACTGCGGGTACGCCTGCAGTCTTTCGGCTTGGGTCTGGAGATCCCCCCGGAGACGCTTGGCCGCGCGCGCCATTTGTTCGAGGCGGTCATGAACGCTGAGCCGGGCTTGAGGGCCAGCACGTTTCATGCGTTTTGCGCCGACCTCCTGCGCCGTTTCCCTTTGGAAGCGGCGGTACCAGCCGGATTTGACCTAACCGAGAGCACCCTGGAGCTGGAGATTCAGGCTTGGGACGCGCTAGGGCGCGATGCCCGGCGCGACCCTGAAGGCATCCCGGGACAGGACTTCGACCGGCTCCTTCAAGAGACAGGGCTACATGCGACGCGGGAGAACTTACTGGCATTCTTGCAACATCGCAGCGACTGGTGGGCATATACCGCCGATCACGAGGATCCTCCGGCCGCGGCTGCAGCGCGCCTCAGGGACTTCCTCGAGATAGATCCGGATGCCGATGCGGCGGTGCAATTCTGTGCCCTTAGCGGCCTGAAGCGGAACCTCGAACGCTACGCAATGCTGATCGAAAGGCACGCTACCGCCACCAACCTCGCGCGCGCAGCCAACCTGCGAACGGCTCGCGAGCGGCTGGCTGGCTCCCCGCAGCTGGCCTGCCAGCAGCTTTTAGACGAATTTCTCGATGCTCACGGCCAATTCGCACCCATCAAACGCACCAAGGCGCTGGAAAAGCCGCTCGGGAGCGAAGCGCTCGAAGACCTTGTACAACTGGACGGCTGGTTGGGTGAGCGCATTTCGCGGACGCATGAAGCGCTATTGCGCCAGGGCACCTATCGCAGATCTGTCGCCTGGTACCGCTGCGGGCAGCGCCTGCTCGATCACTACCAACGCCTCAAGGCGGAACAGCAGTTGCTCGACTTCGGTGATCTCGAATGGAAAACCTGCCAGTTGCTGAATAACGGCCAATCGGCTGAGTGGGTGCAATACAAACTGGATCAGCGCATTGATCATTTGCTGGTAGACGAATTTCAGGACACGAATCCAACCCAGTGGAGGCTGCTGCTGCCTTTGCTGCAGGAAATCGCGGCAGGATCTGACCGACAACGCAGCGTATTTCTGGTGGGTGACGAAAAACAATCCATCTACCGCTTCCGCCGGGCTGAGGCCAAATTGTTCGCCACCGCAGGCAACTGGCTCCAAGCCAATATGCCGACGGCAGTTTTTGCGCAGCATGTGTCCTGGCGTTCATCGCCGGCCATCATCCGCTTTGTGAATTTTGTTTTTGGCGGCAACCATGGCGACAAGGATGAACCCCTCCTGCCGGGATTCCATTCCCATGACACCCATCGCACGGAACTGTGGGGTTCAGTGGAAATACTGCCACTTGTAGAGCACGAAATAAAACCGGCCCGTGCACTGGCCAAAGCCCTGCGCAATCCGCTCGATGAACCACGCATGGTGGACGCGGATGAGCGCCACGAGTGCGAGGGTATGCTGATCGCCGCGCGCATCAAAGAACTTGTTGGTCGAACCATCGGTAAAGGCAATTCCGTGCGCCCGCTCGACTACGGGGATATCATTATCCTGCTGCGCGATCGCAACCATGCCCACGCCTACGAACATGCACTGCGCCAGGCGGGAATCCCTTATGCCGGCGCCGGCCGCGGCGTGCTCCTTGAGACTTTGGAAGTCAGGGACATGCTTCAGCTCGCGCGCTTTCTCGTAGCCCCGCAGGACAATCTTGCCTTGGCGTCGGTGCTTCGCTCTCCGGTGTTCGACTGCACGGATGATGACCTGGTAGAACTTGCTCAGGCTGTGCGTGGCTCAACGGCAATGTCATCGTGGTTCGCGCATCTACCGCGGATGGGCACAAACGGCAATCCGCGCCTGGCACGCGCCGCCAGGCTACTCGCGGCGTGGCGCGAAGACGTCGACCGTATCCCGGTACACGATCTGCTGGACCGGATCTATAACCAGGGAAATGTGATTGAGCGCTACACCCATGCGGCGCCGCCCCACCTTCGATCACGCTGCGCGGCAAATCTAAGCCGCTTTCTCGAGCTTGCTCTCGAAGTGGACAGCGGACGTTTCCCCAGCCTGGCACGCTTCCACGACCAACTGGAGGCCGTGCGCGGTAAGACAAACGAAGCGCCGCAGGAACCGCCTAGCGGCGATGCCAAGCGCGTGCGCCTCCTAACCATCCATTCCGTCAAAGGACTCGAAGCGCCGGCCGTCTTCCTTGCCGATACCGCGCGCGATCCACACTCGGAACGCGGCCTGCGCCCGCTCATCCGCTGGCCAGTGGAATCACCCGCACCTGAACGCTTCCAGCTTGCCGGCCTCAAAGCCGAGCAGGACAGCCGCACGCAAAGCGAAGTAACGGCCGAATCCGCCTCGGCTGCGCGCGAAGACATTAATCTGCTGTATGTGGCGCTGACCCGCGCCAAACAGATCTTGGTTATTTCCGGTTGTCGCCCCAATCGCGGTAGTGGCGGCTGGTACAAGTTAATCGAACAGCGCCTGCTGGCGGCTGGCCCGCAACCAGGACTGGAAATAGACAATTCCGCGGCGGATGCCGAGAATGCGCGCTTCCACGCGCTTTTACGTTTTGGCGAAATGCCCGAAGCAGTCATCGCGTCACCTAACCTGCAGACAACCGCTACGACCATCGATCCGGCACTGACCCGCCCCTTGCCGATTAGCGCAGTGCAGTCCGCGATTAACCCCAGCCGCATGGCGCCTGCACTGAAAGCGGAATTTGGCGATACTGCTTCAAACGACGCTGCCCGACGTCGAGGTACCGCCCTGCACCGAATACTGCAGCGCCTGGCGGCAACCGGGCGCCGCGCCGCGCCGGTGAACCGCAATCTAATACGCGACGCGTTGCGCCAGGAATTTGGTGCGCAATTGGATGCGCAAGAGTTTGCCTCCTGCTGGCAGGAGGCGTGCACGTTGCTGGATGATCCTGCCTTGCGTCCCTGGTTTGACCCGGCGCTTTATGTCGAGGCACGCAACGAAGTGGCGATACTGTACACAGCAGACAGCGAGGAAATATATGGCATTGTCGACCGCATGGTACTTGCGCGCGACGAGATCATCATTATTGATTACAAAACGCGCACAGGAGTGAATGCGGCCAACGCGGCGCAGCACGCGTCCCAATACGCTCCGCAACTGCGACTTTATGCGGGCGGTGCGGCAAAGCTATGGCCCGGTCGACACGTGCGCGCCATGGTAGTGTTTACGGCTTTGCCCAGCGCAGTCGAA
>JAKBDW010000135.1:0-13074 GCA_021834245.1 Pseudomonadota bacterium | reverse complement strand
TATTCGCGCGCTTCGCCTTGAGGACGTGCGCTTCCCCATCGCCTACGTCAAGACCTGTGGCGGACCGCCGCACGGCATCCAGGTTGAACGCGACATTATGAACAAGTATGGCCGTCCGATGCTCGGCTGCACGATCAAGCCCAAGCTCGGTCTGTCCGCAAAGAACTATGGTCGTGCAGTGTATGAATGTCTGCGTGGCGGTCTCGATTTCACGAAAGACGATGAAAATGTAAACAGCCAGCCGTTTATGCGTTGGCGTCAGCGTTTCGACTTCGTAATGGAAGCAATTCACAAAGCCGAAGCAGAAACCGGCGAGCGCAAGGGACACTACCTGAACGTTACGGCCCCCACCCCGGAAGAAATGTACAAACGTGCAGAACATGCAAAAGAATTGGGCGCGCCAATTATTATGCATGACTACATCACTGGGGGCTTCTGTGCCAACACCGGTTTGGCCAACTGGTGTCGAGACAACGGCATACTGTTGCACATCCATCGCGCGATGCATGCAGTGCTTGATCGCAATCCGCATCACGGAATTCACTTCCGCGTGCTAACCAAAATCCTGCGTCTGTCCGGCGGAGATCATCTGCACACCGGCACTGTGGTCGGCAAGCTCGAAGGTGACCGCGCGTCAACCATGGGATGGATCGATCTCCTGCGCGAAAAATACGTCAAAGAAGATCGCAGTCGTGGCATCTTTTTCGACCAGGATTGGGGCTCGATGCCCGGCGCTTTTGCAGTTGCATCCGGCGGAATCCATGTGTGGCACATGCCCGCCTTGGTCAACATCTTCGGTGACGATGCTGTACTGCAGTTCGGTGGCGGTACCCTTGGGCATCCCTGGGGCAATGCGGCAGGTGCGGCGGCAAACCGTGTGGCCCTTGAGGCCTGCGTCGAGGCGCGCAATCAAGGTGTTGCCATCGAAAAGGAAGGCAAAGCAATCCTTACCAAAGCCGCGCAAACCAGCCCTGAGCTCAAGATTGCGATGGAAACGTGGAAGGAGATCAAGTTCGAGTTCGATACCGTCGACAAGCTTGACGTGGCGCACAAGTAACCAACCGAACGACCAGAACTATTTGGTCATTCGAATTGCTGGTTGGTGTCTGTCGCAAAATTGCCAGCACTGACTGCGGTCGCCCAACTGAACTGGACATAGAATTGGAGTAACAACTTATGAGTGATATGCAAGATTACAAATCAAGTCTGAAAGATGTTTCGAGCCGCAAGTTCGAGACCTTCTCGTATCTGCCGGCCATGAGCCCCGAAGAAATTCGCAAGCAGGTTGAGTACATCGTTAATCGCGGTTGGAATCCGGCCATCGAACACACTGAACCGGAAAATTCCTTCGGGCACTATTGGTATATGTGGAAACTGCCAATGTTCGGTGAGACCGATGTGAAACGGATTCTTGCCGAAGCAGAGGCATGCCACAAAGCGCACCCCAATAATCATGTACGCCTGGTAGGCTACGACAACTACAAGCAGTCGCAAGGTGCCGCGATGGTGATTTACCGCGGCAAGATCGCAGCCTAAGCGCCCGCAGTTCCGCTTCGATATCGCCCAAATGAATTGGGCAGCGATATCAATGGTGGACTGATACAGGAACGCCCCTGTCCGGCGCGCTCGGGCAGGGGCTTTTTCTTGGATACGCCATGAAACGACGCGGGCGGCAGCGCATACGTGCCGCCAGTGTATGGCGGTCACCGATCGAAACGAGGTAACGAATTATGAGCAAAGCAAGGCCTGTGACAAACGCCGATGACACCGACGTGGCACAGTATCTGGTGCAAAACGAACCCTATTACCGGGCAGTTGCCAACGAAATTCAGCTGTACGAGGCTGCCTACAGCGTGCGTATGCCGGTAATGCTAAAGGGACCGACTGGCTGCGGCAAAAGTCGGTTTGTTGAATATATGGCCTGGAAGCTCGGAAAGCCACTCATAACGGTTGCTTGCAACGAGGACATGACTGCCTCGGACCTCGTCGGAAGATTCCTTCTGGATGCGAGCGGCACCAAATGGCATGACGGACCGCTGACGGTGGCAGCGCGAATCGGTGCGATCTGTTATCTGGACGAAGTGGTCGAAGCGCGCCAGGACACGACAGTCGTAATTCATCCTCTGACTGACCACCGTAGACAGCTGCCACTGGAAAAGAAGGGTGAATTGGTGAACTGCCATCCCGACTTCCAGCTGGTGATTTCCTACAACCCTGGCTACCAGAGCCTAATGAAGGACTTGAAGCAGTCGACCAAGCAGCGTTTTGGTGCAATCGACTTCGAATATCCTGAAGCCAGTATCGAAGTTGAAATCATTCAGCACGAAACCCGGGTGCAAAAGGATATTGCAGAGAAACTGGTTCAGATCGGTCATCGCGCCCGCAATCTCAAGGGTCACGGTTTGGATGAGGGAATTTCAACGCGCTTGCTTACCTACGCGGGACAACTCATTGCGCGTGGAATCGAACCGCGCGCGGCGTGTCAGATGACTCTGGTGCGCCCAATTACAGACGATCCGGATATGCGCGATACGTTGGATGCGGCAATTGGCACCTATTTCTGAGCGTAACTTTTCTTCGTCATGAGCCAATTGAAATATCCCGGCATTCATCGCGACGTCTATGGAGGCATGACCGACCTCGGCCGCATCATCCGCGACGCCTGGGTTCTCGGAGTATTAGCGGAATCGGAAACGGGAGAGGGTTGGGATCGAGCACAGTTCGATGATCTCTACGCAAAAGTACATGCAGCTTGGGAGCCGTATGGCCATCTAGCGAGTCGCTTGCCACCGGAGTTACGTGCCCGGCACGAGCGGATCTACAACGAAGCTGTAAAAACCGCAAAAGACATGGGATGGTCGGCAGAACTGGATGACGACGAATAGCAATTCTCGCTTTCGAAACCTTATATGACGCTGAAACTGGACGACTACAAAGAACTTCTTGAGCAGGTCGAGCCGCGCATCCGCGACACGCTCGAAGCTAGCTTCAACGAAGCGGCGCGAGTCATGTCGCCTTTGGGCCTGCACAAGTGGCTCGACGGTGCCAAGGCGCTGATGCAGCTCGGACGCGGCAGTGACCTGGTTGTGACCTACGTGCAGGCGATGCCAGCAGTCGTCAAGGAAGTCGGGGAGGATGTTATAACCGACTGTGTTACGGGCGGCATGAAGCTCGCGTCCATGGTAAGCGGTGAAGTGATTCAGCTGTTGTTTGATACGCTACCAACGGCAGCGCGCAGGCTTGGCGATGCGGACTTGCTGCGCGGCTACCTCAATTTGATCCATCAGCTGTCCGCTAAAGTGCCACGCGGACTCCGCCCGATGCTGGCCCATCTTGACCAGCTCTTCGCCAAGCTTACCTTGGGCGGCCTTCGCCGCTGGGCTTTGTGGGGTGCTCAGGCGCATATGCGGGATTTTCAGGCACAAATGGCGTATTTCGACCTGCGAAGTGCCGACAGCCAAGCAATGTTGCAGAAGGAGCGCCGCGGAACGTTGTTCATAGACAACCAGCGTAAGCTCAATTTTTATTTGCGCGCCTTCTGGGGGCGGGATTTCTTTATGCGACCGACCTCTGGCGACTATGGTACGCGCGAGGGTTATAAACCGTTTATTGAGAATCGCGTAATTCATCTTGCAGATGCCTATGACGATTACGCGGGACTGCCGGGAAAAGCTCTTTATGGCGCTGCCGCCGCTCATGCGGCCGCCCATCTCGTATACACACGTGAACCGCTTTCCATGGAGCAGCTCAATCCGGCGCAGATGTTCATGATCGGTTTGTTCGAGGATGCCCGCGTTGAATCCTTGGCAATCCGCGAGTTTCCCGGCATGAAGCGCCTCTGGGCGCAATTCCATTCTAAGGTCCAGGAAGTCAGCTGCGCGACTGACGAAGTCGTCAGATTTCTCGAACGGTTGGCTTATTCGCTCCTCGATGAGACGTATCAGGATGGAGATGTGCTTATCGCGGAACTGGTCGACGCTTTCCATAGAAAATTTGCCCGAAGCCCCAATGAAAACCAGATATCCTGGGACCTTGGGGTGACGCTGTACAACAAACTTGGCGAGCGCGGAGTGATACCAAGCTTGCGCACGCTCGAGTCGTTTGCCGTACCCTATCGCGACGACAATCGTTACTGCTGGGCATCAGATGAAATTGCCTGGCATGAAGCGGAGTATGTTCCGCTTCCTAAACAAGTGCGCAAATATGTCACCACCATGGAGATGGTCAATGAGCTAGATTGTGAACTGGCCGGTGATGATGCGCAGGAAGTGTGGGTGCTGAATGAGCCGTTCTATCTTGATCAGGAAGCATGCACCATCAACGAGCTTGAGGGTAAGGAGCCGGTATCGGAACCCTACCACTACCAGGAGTGGGACTATACCGTCCAACTGCACCGGCCTAACTGGGCTACCGTACTGGAAAGGCGGCAACAGAAGGGCGATCCCCGGGATATCGATCGTATTCTTCTTGAAAACAGACCCGTTGCATCGCGCCTGCGTCATCTGATTGACGCGCTGCAACCCGAGGGCGTTCAGCGGTTCCGGAGACAGGAGGACGGTGAAGAGATCGATCTCAATGCGGCGATCCGCGCAATGATAGACATGCGTATGGGTCAGATTCCTGACCAACGCATCAACATCCGTATTGTGCGCAAGGTCAGAGATCTCGCCGTACTGGTGTTGCTTGACCTATCGGAATCAACGAATGAGAAGCTTGGGGACTCCGAAAAGCCGGTGATCCAGCTTGCACGCGAAGCGACGTCGCTGCTTTCCTGGGCAATTGATCGAGTTGGAGACCCGTTTGCAATTCATGGTTTTGCCTCAGACGGCCGGCACGACGTGCAGTACTATCGATTCAAGGACTTCAAGGACCCCTACGACGATGAAGCAAAAGCGCGCCTCGCAGGAATGCAGGGTGGCCTTTCGACGCGCATGGGTGCGGCCCTGCGGCATGCGGCATCGTTCGTGCTTAAGCAACCGGAACACAAGAAGCTAATCCTGCTGATTACTGATGGAGAACCGGCGGATATCGATGTACGTGATCCACAGTATCTGCGTTACGACACCAAAAAGGCTGTGGAAGAGCTAGCGACGCGCGGCGTGCACACTTTTTGTCTTACTCTTGACCGTAATGCCGATGACTACGTTTCGCGCATCTTCGGTTCAAAGCGCTATATGGTTGTCGACCACGTAGATCGTCTGCCGGAACAGCTGCCTCTGCTATACGCGGGTCTGACAAGATAATTTATCTGGTCGGAGCCGATCGCTCACCGGTATTGGTCGGCAGTAAAGGACATTCCCCTTGCGCTGCATGATAGCACGGCACATCAGCCGCATGGTCGGGCGCCTTCTTCAGAAAATCTAAAAAGGTTCGCGCCACAACCGACAATTGCTTGCCGGTCGGGTAGGCTACGTACCAGTGACGCTCAATCGGGAAATTCTCGACGTCGAGAATAGTGAGTTGCCCTAACGGGGCATCCAAGCCAAGCGTGTGGCGCGAAAGCACGGATATCCCAAGTCCACCGACGATCGCCTGTTTTATAGCCTCGTTGCTTCCTAGTTCCATGCGCACTCTTACTGAGAGATTGTGCGCGGCGAACAGTCGCTCGAGCGCCATGCGGGTTCCGGAGCCAGGTTCGCGCAGGAGAAAGGGCTCTTCGCAGATTCGGGCAAGCGGTATTCTTTTCTGGTTTGCGAGTACATGACCGGCTGGGGCGAGTACTACAAGCGGATTCTCCAGAAAGGGTTCAGCTATGGCGTCAACATCCTCAGGGGGTTGTCCAAGTATGTAAAGATCGTCTTGATTGTCGGCAAAACGTTCCAGCACACGTTCCCGGTTCGATACCTTTAGGGACACGTCGATACCCGGGTACTGCTGACAGAAAGGACCAAGCAGGCGCGGTGCAAAGTACTTCGCGGTCGTCACTACTGCCAGCCTGAGCGTTCCGCGCTTGAGCCCCTTCATGTCAGCAATCGTCATCTCGAATCGCGAGAAATGGTCGAAAATTTCTCGACACGTGATATGCAGTGCGCGCCCCGCATCCGTTAGATGAATCTTTTTCCCCACCTGTTCGAATAAGGGCAAGCCGACAGCTTCGGTAAGCTTTTTGACCTGCATGGATGCTGTGGGTTGGGTCAGAAAAAGCTCTTCCGCGGCGCGCGTAAAGCTGCCCAGCCTGGCGATTGCTTCGAAAACCTCAAGTTGGCGCAAGGTGCTATGGCGCATATTGTCACCCAATAGATGATTATCTATGCATCATATCGAAAAGATTGACTGTTATAAATGGTTATTCATAGGCAGGATGCATCCACCAAAAGCAGGAATCTCTCCCTACTTTTTAGGTGGTTAATTAACCCCCTGCGGGAACCTGCGACGGGTTTTTCTTCCAACATCGGAGGCACAAATGGGTAAAGATCAAGCAATTACAGATGCCAAGGAACGCTACAAATCCGGCGTCATTCCCTACAAGAAAATGGGCTATTGGGACCCCGACTACAAGCCGAAGGATACTGACGTTATCGCGCTCTTTCGCCTTACCCCGCAGCCTGGGGTGGATCCGGAAGAGGCCGCAGCCGCTGTCGCGGGTGAATCCTCAACCGCTACTTGGACGGTGGTCTGGACTGATCGCCTGACGGCGTGCGAGCTCTATCGCGCCAAGGCCTTTAAGGTTGATCAGGTTCCTAATACCGGACCCGGTACCAAGACTGAACAGCAGTATTTCGCGTATATCGCCTACGACCTCGACTTGTTCGAACCGGGGTCCATTCCCAACTTGACTGCGTCGATTATTGGCAACGTCTTTGGATTCAAGGCCGTCAAAGCCCTGCGTCTAGAGGACATGCGCATCCCGGTTGCATATCTCAAGACCTTTCAGGGACCTGCCACTGGCATTATCGTAGAACGCGAACGTCTTGATAAATTCGGCCGCCCGCTGCTCGGCGCCACCACCAAGCCAAAGCTCGGTCTCTCCGGTCGCAATTACGGAAGAGTCGTGTATGAGGCGCTCAAAGGTGGTCTCGACTTCGTGAAGGATGACGAGAATATCAACAGCCAGCCGTTCATGCATTGGCGTGATCGCTTCCTGTACTGCATGGAAGCTGTGAATCGTGCCTCGGCCGCGACCGGCGAAGTCAAGGGACACTATCTGAACGTAACCGCAGCCACTATGGATGAGATGATTGAGCGCGCGGAGTTTGCCAAGAGCCTCGGCTCGATCATCATCATGATTGATCTTGTGATCGGCTACACCGCGATCCAGACCATGGCCAAGTGGGCGCGCAATAACGACATGATTCTCCACCTGCATCGTGCCGGCAATTCGACCTACTCTCGTCAAAAGAATCATGGCATGAATTTCCGCGTGATCTGCAAATGGATGCGCATGGCTGGTGTTGACCACATTCATGCCGGCACCGTCGTTGGCAAGCTAGAGGGCGACCCTCTCATGATCAAGGGCTTTTATGACACATTGCGCGACCGCCACACGCCCGTGAGCCTCGAGCATGGTCTGTTCTTTGAACAGGATTGGGCATCGCTCAACAAGGTAATGCCGGTTGCGTCCGGCGGCATCCATGCCGGCCAGATGCACCAGCTGATCCACTACCTAGGTGAGGATGTCGTGCTGCAGTTTGGCGGCGGCACGATCGGACACCCCATGGGAATCCAGGCCGGCGCCGTTGCAAACCGTGTCGCGCTAGAAGCGATGATTCAGGCGCGCAACGAAGGCCGCGACTACCTCAAGGAAGGTCCGCAAATTCTGGAAAAGGCCGCCAAGTGGTGCTCGCCACTCAAAGCCGCACTAGATACTTGGAAGGACATCACATTCAACTACGAGTCCACTGACACAGCGGACTTTGTGCCGACCACCACTGCTAGCGTCTAAGCGCCAGGTAAAAGGAGATCAACCATGATGACGAATCACGGCAATCGACTCACGCAGGGCCAGTTCTCGTTCTTGCCGGACCTCACCGACGAACAGATCACGGCTCAGATCAAGTACGCACTGAAAAATGGCTGGGCAGTAAACATCGAGTACACCGATGATCCACATCCCAGAAACACATACTGGGAGATGTTCGGCATGCCGATGTTCGATCTCAAGGATCCGGCGGGCATCCTTATGGAGATCAACAACTGCCGTAAGACGTTCTCGAATCATTATGTTCGGGTGACGGCGTTCGATAGCACCCGCGGATGGGAAACGCCGCGCATGTCGTTCATCGTAAATCGGCCGAAGAAAGAGCCTGGATTCCGCCTTGTGCGCGAGGAGCGCAACGGCCGGACCATGGGTTATACGGTGCAGTCATACGCCACCGACAAGCCGGAAAACGAGCGATATTGAGTGAAGTTGTTCCAAACGGTGGGCCGTCGAGTGGCCCACCGGTTTTATCGCAAGCGGGTACAGGAGCATTTGTCATGAATGAATCCAAGGATTCTGCCGTTAATTCAGCTGACGTCGTGGCCAGCGAACTGGTGGATCTAGAGGCTGAATTCAAGGCCTCGAATGTGCAGGAGGTGCTCGACAAGCTCGATCGTGAGCTGATTGGGCTGAAGCCGGTTAAAACGCGCATCCGTGAGATTGCTGCGCTGCTTTTGATAGATCGCCTCCGCCGCCGTCTCAGCCTCACGTCTGCCACACCCACTCTGCACATGAGCTTTACTGGCAATCCGGGTACCGGTAAAACGACGGTGGCCATGCGCATGGGGGAGATTTTGAAGCGGCTCGGATACGTGCGCGAGGGACATCTCATTACCGTGACTCGCGACGACCTGGTCGGTCAGTATATTGGGCACACGGCACCAAAAACTAAAGAAGTTATCAAGAAGGCCATGGGTGGGGTACTGTTCATTGACGAAGCGTATTACCTATACAAACCCGAAAACGAAAGAGACTACGGACAGGAATCGATTGAGATTCTGTTGCAGATAATGGAAAACAACCGTGACGACCTTGTTGTCATTCTAGCCGGTTACAAGGACAAAATGGATCGCTTCTTTCATAGCAATCCCGGCATGCGATCGCGCATCGCCCATCACGTCGACTTTCCAGACTATACCGCAGACGAGTTGCTTGTCATCGCCAAGCTTATGCTTGCCTCTCAGAATTACAGATTCAGCCATGACGCGGAGAGCGCATTTGCGCAATATATCCCGCTGCGAATGAAGATGGATCATTTTGCCAATGCCAGATCAATTCGCAACGCGCTCGATCGGGCACGGCTGCGCCAGGCAAATCGCCTATTTGGCGGCAAAACTCGCAAGCTAACTAAGGAAGCGCTTATGACCATTGAAGCGGAGGATATCCGTGCTTCTCGCGTATTTCGCGAAGGTAGGCTGGACTTGGATGGCGACGAAGGTGCAAACGGTGCGCCAACTTGATGCCAGAGCCGACTATGGATAACGCTTCCCCCAAGATTGGCCCAGCCGAACTGATAGCGGAAGTTACCGCAGCGATGAATGCTGGTGGCCCGGATAATCGCTATATCGATCTTGCCGCTGCCGCGGAATCGCTCTCCGACATGGTCGGATGGTCGGAAGGTCCGATCGATTCGACCGGCGCGCTTGACGATCGCTTACATGCTCTGCAGCAGAGTTTACGAAGGATTCATGAGCTGCAGCCGAATTCCGCGGTCGCCACTTTGCATGATGCGCTCGCAAGCCTGCGCGAGGCAGTGATCAATCATGACCAGGACTTAGCTAACGGGGGCGATAACGTGATGGAAGACGGAGAATTTTAGCGGGGTTATGAAACATCGGGGATGTCACGTCGCCTGATAGCCATGGTTCCATTACGCACCCTGCCGAAAACTATCGAAGCCGCGTACTATAATCGTGTCCGCCTGGCATTGCTGCGCATCGGCAATCCGCTGCGCGTTGGTTTGCCAGGATTGCGTGGACTCGAGGCAATCGTGGACAGCGATACTTGGACGGTGGTCGACAGTTTACGAACCGACAATCCGGTGCTGGCATGGTGCGACTTTGAAGTTGCTTCACGCCAGGCATTGCACGAACCAGTCCAATGTCGGCTCAATCTCTATCATAATCAGGCGGGCCTAATCATGGGAACGGCACTTGAGGCGCTTCAGTTGGAGCTGAAAAAGCGGTTGGCGCCATCTGAACAGGTCACCCCGCAGAACGACGAAGACTGAAGTTCCGAGGCTGGAGAAACAAAAACAGTCTTCAAGTCTGGTGTCACCAGAGTTTATTGCCGGCTACCAGCAAACTCCCACACCGGATCGGATTTTTCCGTCCGGCCCGGTTCTATACTGCAGTTGGAAATCAGCCAGTAGGCGGCAAGACGGACTGACGGTACAATACTGCCAACATGTTTTCCGAACGCATCCAGCGGCTGACCGGCAGTCTAATACGGGAAATTCTGGCGCTCACCCAGAAAGAAGGCGTCATCTCCTTTGCTGGTGGTCTGCCAGCCATGGAAGCCATGCCCGCCCTTGATATGGCCCATGTTCCCCAGGGATTGCGCCAGTACGGCACTACCGAGGGCGAGCCGGCGCTGCGGGCGCGTATCGCCGCGGAGTTGACGGCGTTGGGGCGGGCTTGCAGTCCAGAACAGGTGCTGATCACTGCCGGTTCGCAACAGGGTATCGACCTTGTATCCAAGCTTTTTGTTGATCCAGGCACGCCAGTAGTAGTAGAAGCACCGAGTTATCTTGCGGCTCTCCAGTCATTTCGTCTATTTGGCGCGAGCTTCACCACTTTGCCTCTTTCACCGCAGGGGATTGATGCAACCGCCTTGCGGTTGGCAATCGCAAAGCAACGACCGGCATTCGTCTATTTGATTCCGACATTCCAGAACCCATCGGGGTATTGTTACTCAGCTGCAACGCGCGCGGCGGTCGCAAAGGTGCTCGATGATGAGGGAATTCCGCTTATTGAGGACGAACCGTATCGTGAGCTTCGCTATGAACCGGTCGAAAGTACGCCTATCAGCGCTCAATTAAAGCGCGCTCCATGGGTCTATCTTGGAAGCTTGTCAAAAACTGCCATGCCAGGTTTGCGCATTGGCTATCTGGCGGCCTCATCGGAACTCTATCCGCTGCTCGTTCGCATCAAACAGTCCACCGATTTGCACACTAATCGTCCGAGTCAATGGTGGGCTGAACAGTTTCTCGGCAATCCTGACTATCCAGCTCATCTAGAGCGGCTTCGGGAACGGTACCGAGTACAGCGTGACGCCATGGCTGCTGCGTTGAACCGGCATTTTTTCGATATCGCCGAGTGGGAAGTGCCTTCGGGAGGGCTATTTTTCTGGGTCCTGCTTAAAGAGCAGCTCGAGACTCGGTTGTTGCTTAAACGGGCTCTAGAGCGAAATGTTGCTTTCATGCCCGGCGAGCCATTTTTTGCGGATCATGATCAGCCCATGGGCCGGTTGCGTTTGAACTTCAGTCACGCAGACGGCCCGGCAATTGAACGTGGAGTTGCTATCCTCGCGGAAGTTATTCGTGCCGCCATGGCTCAACCCTCGAGTCAAACTGATTTTGCGCCTTCAGACCGCCGCCAGGGGTGACTCGCTGCTGAACTCTGTCCCGGCTTCGAACTGACCAAACTGGTGTTAAGGCCAAGGAAACGCCGGTACCTGGCAGATCAATTCATGGGGTTGTTTGCGCAGACCGGCAAGCAGAAAAATCGATGACATAATTGTTGTTATTGGACATTAAAATACCGTTTCGCACGCGGGTGACTTGATGAAAACTCTGAATGAATTAGTTGCCGGGTTCGAGCGGTTTCAGCATCGATATTTTTCGGTTGATCATGGACTTTACGAGCGCCTGACGCGTCAAGGGCAGTCGCCAAAGGTGATGATCATAGCCTGCTGTGATTCGCGCGTAGATCCCGCGATCATTACAGACAGCGATCCAGGTGATCTGTTCGTAGTGCGGAATGTCGCCAATTTGGTACCGCCGTGCGAACTCGGAGGCGGGTATCACGGTACGAGTGCGGCAATTGAATTTGCTGTCAGCTCGTTGCGCGTAGAACACGTGATCGTAATGGGACATACGCGCTGCGGTGGTATTCGTGCGCTACTTGGTGATCTTCCTACCCAAGACACGCCCACAGGCTTTCTTGCTCCTTGGATGTCGATTGTTGAGGAAGCCCGTCGCGAGGTTCTCGACATTCTACCGGATGCACCAATCGACACTCAGGCAGCTGCCTGTGAGCAGGCAGCGATACGCATATCCTTGCGCAATCTTGTAAGCTTTCCGTTCGTGCGCGAGGCTGTCGAGACCGGCAGCCTCAAACTGCATGGCTGGTATTTCGACTTCGAACGCGGTGAACTTCTGCGCCACGCGCCAGCGTCGAAGCGGTTCGAAGTGGTAGTGGCGCGCCGTTAAGAATTGCACAACGCGTCGACGTGTCGAACTTTTTGAGAAGTCGCGCCACTTTCCGAAAGGCGCTTAATTACCTCAATATCCCTGAGACTGGCCGCGCGCCTCTCCTGTTACCCATAAAAGAAACCTAATTGTCAGGTAAGGGCATCAGGGGTTAGCGTCCAAAAGCACTTCGCATCCGGCGCATTGTCAAATCACAATGCTGCTTTCGTTAAGCGCCCCGAGAATCGCAGAAAATAGGAAGTACGCTGGAATCTCGGTGATTAATCATTGACGATTACCTGCAAAAACATGCCGCGCATGCTGCCTCAGGATCGAACTGATGTACCATCTGGCAGAGGGCGCTGATTGCCGAATTCAGGTAATGTCCGTGACCGCACTCGATTCAAGCCCTTTCAGTTTCACCGCAGCTCGCACGATCCAATTTAAAATCCCGCTAGCTACCGTAGCTTATCCGTAATTCGATTGCGGTATACCCCGATCCAGCTGTTTTCACCCTGTAAGCAAGGCGTGTTACCCAAGATTTTCTTGCTCAGTCTGAGCCGGTCGCCGCCAATCCGACAGTGTTTTTCCCGCTTATCCAAAAATCGAGTTTGCGTGCCAAGAATTCTTCCACTGACATGTAGTGTGAGCCATCGCATGAGAAGGTAAGGCCAACCATGTCGTTCATAATGTTAAGCGAGCCGGACCGCAGGTAAATGGTGTCGTCCAAAAAACGCAACGCTTT
>JAKBDW010000353.1:0-3225 GCA_021834245.1 Pseudomonadota bacterium | reverse complement strand
TCGGCAAGCTGGTAATTGTGCTGGCACACTGGCTTTGGACCATCTTTGCCGGGGGCCGGGCGGGCATTGCCCACTTGTTTCCCTGGGGTCGCAACGGTCGACGGGAGATCGCCAATGATATTCGCGCATTGATGTCCCGCCGATTAGTAGAAGGCGGGCCACGCGGAGGAATTGCCGGCCTGGTTCATGGATTGGGTTTACTCGCAGCCACTGGCATGGTCATTACGGGTGGTGTTCTGTTTGTGCTCTGGCCGGAAAGCGGCAAACCTGGGGCGCTGGCGGACAACCTCGGGGATTTGCATTCGCTGATTTCGAATTTCGTTTGGGCATATTGGTACGGTCATGTCGCCTTGGCGGTTTTTCACCAGTTCAAGGGCCACGACACGCTTCGCAGAATGTTCTGGTTTGACTGACGTCATCGCGGGGGCATGGATGAACCGGATGTCGCGCCGATTCATTAAGACATCGATGGCCGGGTGTGCGCTGCATTGGCGTGAAGAATGACGGTATGCGCTCCGTTATCGAATTTTGCAGCAAGGTTGTGGTGCTAGCGGCGGCTTTGAGCTTTCTTGCCGGTTGCTCGACGAATCAGATTCATTCCTCCACAGTGGAGAATGCGATTTCCCTCGAATCCGGCGACATCGATGCGGGCGGTCTGGCTTTTATCACACCGTCCACGGCTACCGGCCAGGAACAGGACAAACAAGCTTTG
This sequence comes from Pseudomonadota bacterium, assembly GCA_021834245.1. Classification (GTDB taxonomy): domain Bacteria; phylum Pseudomonadota; class Gammaproteobacteria; order Acidiferrobacterales; family UBA6901; genus JAJXUF01. Next base: position 2,513 of record JAKBDW010000353.1, on the reverse strand, counting down.
GCGCTAATATTCGGCGAAACACTTATCAAGGAACGACCTAAGTATCGTGTGGTGACCTTGGCCAAGACGTTGGGCGCAATCAACCGTGCCGGCCTCGCCGATGAATACAAGCAGATGTTTCAGGATTACCGGGTTACTGGGATATTCGATCGCGACATCTTGCGCAAGATCGGCTTGGCCGTTGGTGCACGCTATCTGGCGCAGCTCAAGTTGGCTGGTTTCAGCCAAGGGTCCAAAGAACGTTTTAGTGTTCTTGGCATCCGCATGATGCAGACCCTGCACGCCAATATTCGGGTATTTCTTCAGATCTGGGATAGTCAGAACGGCACGGTTGCCTGGGAAGGCGCGGAGGAGTTGAATTATGCCTATGATACCGATGAGGAGAGGCCCGTTACATTCCGAGACGTTGTTGTGGCGACCGCTCACCGGCTTATCAAAAGGTTGCCGCCCTGAACACCCACCTTGCCGAACTGAAATCGTATTGAGGGTTTAGTCATGCAATCGACGATCAAACAGCACTGGGAAAAAATCTACGGCTCGCGTCGACCGGATGAAATGAGCTGGCACAAGGCGCATCTACAGCGTTCCCTTGAGATGATCGAAAGTACGCAGATTGGGCGCTCCGCGCATATTCTGGATGTCGGTGGCGGTGTATCTACCCTGGTTGACGACCTGCTCGCGCATGGTTATGCGAATGTCACGGTTCTAGACGTGTCGGGTGCGGCGCTGGACGCTGCGCGGGTGCGGCTCGGTGGTCTTGCCCAAAGTGTTACCTGGCTGGAGGCGGACATTCTGCAGGCGCAACTGCCACGCGATTACTATGAGGTATGGCATGATCGCGCGGTGTTTCACTTTTTGACACAGGATGCCGACCGCCGGCGCTATGTGGAATTTGTGCGCAAATCAGTCAGGCCTGGCGGCCACGTGATCATTGCTACATTTGGCCCCGAGGGTCCAGAGAAGTGCAGTAATCTTGTGACCCGGCGCTATTCATCAGACCAGTTAAGACACGAATTCGGGCAGGGTTTTGAGTTGCTCGAAAGTGTGCTGGAATTGCATATGACTCCCGGGGGAAGCGAGCAACAGTTCGTGTACTGCCATTGCAGGAGACTGCCGGAGTGAGGCGCCGCCGGCAAGACTGCATTCGATCGCGGATCGCGAATTGAAATGTGGCACGGGTGCCTGCTGCGGTCGAGGGAAACTGCTCGACCGCAGCAGGCTACGATCACAAGGCGGTTAACCGCCAAAGCGAAGTTCCGGCACGAACCAGCCCGTCGGTACACCGCTGCCGGCTTTTGTGCGAAAAGAACCTGGACCGTTAAAGTACGCGACGTTCGGGCTCCGGATTATAAACCTGCAGAACTATCCAATCAGGGGTGGTCTGTCTCTGTTTATGCTCGATTGGTAATACAATGAGATCCGAGTTGCGCATGTCCAGATCCAACATGGGTTTGGCCGGTGTTACGCTGGGGCTATTGGTCTGTCTCGCCGGGTGCGCCAATATGCCACCGATCGACGAGCCAGTGGCAGTGCGACCAATGGCATCAGGGTTGCCAATAATGCGCGGCCCGAATGGACCACTGTCTGCACAGGACAGCGATGCCATCATCAACAGACTGCGCGCACAGGTTCCACCCACGAAGATACTGAGTGCCGCCTATCTCCGAGTCCAGGACCGATTCGGCTCGCCGCTCGTTACCGGCAACAAGGTAACCTTATTCGACGACGAGCCAAAAGCCTACAAGGCCATATTCAAGGCGATAGAGTCTGCGCAAAACAGCGTGGATCTTGAAACATATATATTCGACGATGACAGTATTGGTAACCGCCTTCGCGATCTTCTCCTGCAGAAGCAGCGCGCCGGAGTACAGGTGAATGTCATTTATGATTCCATCGGTTCGCTCGGCACATCTGATGCATCGTTCGATCCACTGCGCAATGCCGGCGCACGAGTTCTGGAATTCAACCCCATCAATCCATTCCGCGGCAAGTTACCGTGGTCTATCAACCGGCGGGATCACAGGAAAATATTGGTGGTTGATGGGCGTGTCGCCTTTACCGGTGGAGTCAATATCAGTGATGAGCGATCGCGCAATCCGTTTCGCAGCGAGCGCCCAGAAAACAAAACGGGAGCGAAGCCCGAGCCTTGGCGGGATACCGATGTGGAGGTCAAAGGGCCAGCTGTAACCCAGTTTCAGGGGCTGTTCATGGATACGTGGAAGCAGCAGCGCGGACCCGCAGTACCGCTGCGCGATTACTATCCGGAACTCGCAGCCGACGGAGATGATATTATCCAGGTCATTGGCAGCGGCCCCAGTTCGGGATCAGGTGCAACGATGCATCGGATCCTGGTGACAGCGATTAATGATGCCAGCCGATACGTACACATAACGACGGCATATTTTGTGCCAGACCACAAGATTCTGGTGGCAATGAAACGCGCGGCCAAACGCGGTGTGGATGTGGTACTGATTCTTCCTGGCTTCACCGACTCGAGTGCAGTTTTCAACGCT
>JAKBDW010000412.1:0-3227 GCA_021834245.1 Pseudomonadota bacterium | reverse complement strand
CAGGGGAGGCAGTACCGGCGCAGCTCGATCCTGCCGACGACAATTTCATTGTCCGGCAGGGCAGGCTTGAGCTGTTTTGCACGTTGTGTGTCTTCGAGCGCCTCTTGGAGCGACACGCATGATGTGCAATCATCACCAATTTCATATTCTTTCAGTTTTGCAGCCGCCATCCCGGCCCATCCATAGGATAGATCCGCGTGATAGCGTAGCAAATTCGAGAAAATTGCTTCAGCTTCGTCAACTACCTGGAATCGATTGCTCGATTGAAGCATGTCAATGCCTTCACGGTAGCACTTGCCGGCGAGGTCCGGGATATCTTTTACCATTTGCGCATCGCCCATGTTGAATACGCATGGCGAGTACATGCTCGACAAATCGGCGGCATGTGCTGCTGGCAAAAATGCCATTATGATTCCAGTCACCAGGACACCTGTTATCGTCCATTTCATGCCTGCTCACCTGGGTGCTGGCATTAGCGTGTTGTTGATGATCATCAATCTGGCTGCGACGAACCCTCTGGGTTTCGGGTAATGTTTTCGCGCGCTTTCGATCATTGCCAAGGTGACCTTGTAATCCGGATGTATAGGGAACATTTCCGACAAGATGTCTGTTTTGCCGTTTGAGTAAACCCAAGGGTTCGCCCCGGCCGCGAGCAGCGTATGGACTAATTCCTTGTACGGTCCCAACGACATTACCGCGACGGCCAGCGCGGTAATTCCGTTCGAGTTGGGAGCGTTGACATCCATTTTGTAGCGGTGAAGCAGAAGCGTAATCAGTTGAATCTGATTTTGCGCCACCGCGACGAAAAGCAGATTGTTCCCGTCGCTGTTAGTGATTGTCGGATCGGCCCCGTGGGCCAGGAGCAGTTCGGCCATTTTGGGGCCGCGGTCTTGTCCCTGTGGAAGGGCAAGCTGAACTAGAGGCACCCCGTTTCCATTCACCAGGTTCACACGGGCGCCATGGCCGAGAAGATATTCAACGGCCGGGACATTGCCGTTTTTGACGAAGTACATAAGTCCCGTGGACTTATTGTCCGTGTCGGCTGAATTGATATTGGCGCCGTGCTTGAGAAGTAGCTTGGCGAGCTTGAAGTTGTCAGCGTAGGCTGCGCCGACAAACGCGGTGTTGGTGTCGCCTTGTGGAATGGTATCGACGTTCTTGATGGCACCGGCGTCAAGTAGTGCCTCGGTAATGATTCCAAGTTCTTTCGTCGTGCTTTCATTATCAAAAACGTATTCCGCAGAGAGTCCCGTGTGCGCCTCGACCGCCTTCAGATCCCGGGCGGTAGCAGTTGCGGCGTGTTCGCGTTTATGCGCCAAATAGTTTTCGGCCCACTTGCCGTAAGCCGCAATGCCTAGGTCAGTGCGTGCTTCGCTGGAATTGTCGATTTTGATGGCTTTTTTTGCGTACCGCTGAACGCCGTCGAGATCGTGGGTCCATTGGATCAGAAAGTCAGCGTAATAGACTGCGTTGTCCGGATTTTGGGGGTCAAGGTCAGCACATTTCTTAAATGCCTGATTGGCGGCATCCACATTCGGCGGCGATTCTGCCAGATACATCCGGCTCAGCCACCAATAAATATTCGCCTGTCTGGCGGTGTTCGGGGCGAGCGCGGCAATGTCTTTGTTGTAAAAGGACTCCGCCCGAGACCACTGGTGAGTGACTACCGATATTCTTGCCTCGATGAAGAGTGATTCCGGACTCCGTGGTGCCAAACGATACGCTGTGTCTGCCTCGTCCTCCGCGTCGTCACCCATTCCTTTGTCCAAATCTAGCCTGGCCAAGACGGTATGGGGGTCCCCCAACTTTGGGTCCAGCGCAATCGCTTTTTCGGCGATGCTCTGAACGACTTCTGAAGAAACCGGGTATCCGTAATCGCGTGCCCGGTAGTAGACCTCAGCCTTCGCTGCATAGCCATAGGCGCTGCGCGGGTTGGCCGTGAGCATTTGTTCCGCGAGCTGGGCGGCGCGCCGCAAGTCGTCATTGGCACTGGAGGCGTCATTGACAAGGTCCAGCACTTGTTGAAATTCCGCCTTGTCTTCTGCAGCCTGCGACGCACCATTCGGAATCTGTGCAGCCGATTTGGATTCAACGTTGGCAGGGAGACTGATAACAGGAATGGCGCCCAATCCGACGCATATGAGCAAGAGCAAGATCCGTTTCATTCGTTTCCTCCTGTGGATGCACCATAAGCGCATTCTTCCCTACGCAGCCATCTTCTTCAAGATTGTCGCCGCCCCGGCGGTCTTGGGCCAGTTCCACGGCAGCAGTTGTTCGTGGTCGTCAACGGTTCTGGCCTGCGGCAACTTCGTGAAGACTGCGTGGAGATACCGGTACGGTTCGATGTGGTTGGCCTTGGCAGTTTCGATCAAGCTGAAGAGCCGGGCCGACGCCATTGCCCCTTTGGGAGTGGCACTAAATAACCAATTGCGCCTTCCCAGGGCGAAGGGCCGGATGGCGTTCTCGACGAGGTTCGTGTCGATCGGGATCCTTCCGTCCTCGATGTTGCGGATGAGTTTCGGCCACTGGGCATTCAGGTAATGCAGCGCTTTGCCGAAGAGGCTACCCGGCGGGACGGTGGGTGCGGTGTGCTCCAGCCATTGCCGCAGTTCGGTAAGGATCGGCCGGCTGCGTTCCTCACGGGCTGCCCGTCGAGCCTCGTGATCGGCGTCCTTCATCTCGCGCTCGATGTCGTAGAGTTGGCCGATGAGGAGAATCGCCTCGTTGGCTTGGCTCTTTGCCTGGGCGGCTTTCGGCAAGCTCTGCACCGTCTCGACGAACTTGCGTCTCGCATGCGCCATGCAACCGGCATGGGTGAGCATCGGTGAATGCCCGACAGCGTCATACCCGCCATAGCCATCGGTCTGGAGGATGCCAGTGTAGCCCCGAAGCAGATCCTTTGCGACCTGGCCCGAGCGGCTGGGGTGATAATCAAACAGCACAATGGGGTGATTCGGCGGTCCGCCGCGCCGCACCCACAGGTAGGAGCGGGACGTGGCCGGTTTGCCGTCTTCCCTTAATACCTGCACCGGCGTTTCGTCCATCTGGATGAGGGGGCCTTCGAGCAGGTGATCCTGCAGCAGGTTCACGAGCGGTGTGATTAAATCCCCGAGATCGAGCATCCATTGGGCCAGGGTCGCCCGGGTGAGGTCGAGCCCATGGCGCTTGAGTATTTGTTCCTGCCGGTAGAGCGGCAGGTGTTCGGCGTATTTGCTCACCGCAAGATG
>JAKBDW010000077.1:0-3227 GCA_021834245.1 Pseudomonadota bacterium | reverse complement strand
ATTCGATGTTATTTTGCTTGGTGCTGCTTGTGGTGCCTGAAGCCGGTATGTTGCCGCTGGGGTTGGTGATGAATCCGCCCAACGCAAATGGTTGGAGTAGAATCAAACGGCCGTTTCCTATATGTTTTAGCCCACCTATTTTTCCTGCCTGTGAAATGCGGTACAGCCCATAAATGATTCTCCAACTCTGCCACAAATCTTTTTCATTATTTCTACGGATGAACCGAAGGACGTTGAAGCCGATGGTCGCATCGAGAGACGTCTTAAAATTCATGGTTGCGAAAGGGATTGCTAGCGTTGCTGTCCATCCATCGGGCGTGATGTGGGCATCCGAGTGCCAAATCCCATTCCAATTTGGGTCCAGGAGGACGCCCTCCTCTGAAATATAGGTGTCGAATTGCGTACCCAAGGGGTTGATGGTGAAAATGTATCCGCTTTGCCCATCGTTGTTGGGAGATATCAGGAATGAAACGTAATCATCGGTTTTGAACGTTCCATCCCGCTGAAGCTCCGTCGCTACGATTTTCTTGGGAGATGAATCGAAGCAATGAATGCCCAAGTACAGATACTTACTGTCATAGAGAATCCTGACCTCCGTTCGTTGTGTGGGTTGCGTTCCTTCATGGGGATACTGCTGCCGGAAATGGGTAATGATGGCCGCCTGAGACCATGTCTGATCCAGATATCCATTGAGATGAGGTGGCTCCGTGGCCCGTACTGCCGTTACGATGCGCAATACTGAAACACGTTGATTGCTCGAAACCAGTTGCCCTGCACATGAAAGTGATAGCGACTGCAGGGCCACAATTATCGAAGTTATCAGGCAAGAGCCACGTCCTAACTCACGCAGACAAGGAAGTGCTTCTTTCTTATTGCAAGCCTTTGGCTGGGATACAGCGCTACTCTCTTCTGGGATATAGACAAATGTTCTTACAAACCAAGAGAAGACTGTGGCGCTTTCCTTGACCGTTCTGGATCGAGTCAATCCGCGAAAGATGAGAGAGAAATTCATATTGTTCAGAACGTAAACTCGGCGGTGATCTGCATCCGGCGCGGCGGATAGGCAGCTACGGCATGTCCAAAGAAGGGTGATGTAACCACGCCGGTATACGACAAATCGTTCGGGTGATTGAATACATCGAAACTGCTGAGGCCCACGCGCAGATTTTCCGGTTCGCTCGCGTGATGTCCAAGCAGAAATGTGTGCGAGAGGTTGATATCCAGGTTTTCGTAAGCTGGGCCGTGTCCACTGTTACGCGGCACTCCGGCAGGCCGGTCGGCGAAGACGCCATCGTGGTTGTTATCCGCTCCGGTAGTTACGTCAAAGGGCATTCCTGAGTAGAGTTCGAGGATGAGTCCCAAATCGAACCAGCGACTGGCGTTCACGGTGCCCAGCAGGTTCAGGCGGTTGCGCTGGTCTGTGTTTGAACGCGCCCATTCCGCCTGCGGATCATAGCTGTTCGCGGGAAAGAAATTGATCCCGCTTGTATTGTTGTAGGTCTTTGACAAGCGGTACTGCGCTTGGCCGTTGAAGTATCGGGTCAAGCGGCCGCGGAAGGTCAGCTCAAGTGCATTGCCCGTCTGTACACCCTCTGATTGGAATTGCTGATTTTGTCCCAGTGCCGAGTCGGGCCGTGCGCTGTAGTTCGGTGGAGGCGGTGCGTTGGCGTCAATCGACCGGAACATGTGGCGGGTAGAGAGATTGATCCAGTTCGCGGAAACAGTGCTGCTCTTGCCGATTTGACGTTCGATACCAATGCTCGATTCAACTGTGTAAGGGATGATGGCCTGAGACGCCAGCGTAACGACGCTGGTCGGAGTGACCGCGATATCGGGATTGCCGAAAACGGGATTCTCGATCAGGTAGCGCCGAAGATTGATGCCATTGAAGTGCAGCAGCGACCCAATGGGCGCGGGTCCGGTTCTATCGTAAAAAACGCCAGACCCGCCGCGCAGCACCCATGCTTGATTGTGTCCGAAGGCCCATGCAAGATTGGCCCTGGGAGCAAGGTTGTGGGGGACTTCGTGAAAATAGTTTTGCCAGTAATAGCGTGCGCCAAATGTGAGTTCGAGATTGGGTCGGACATGCCATGTGTCTTGAAGGAATCCGGTATAGTTCTGTTCCAGAAAAACGAGGTGCCCCTGTCCTTGCTGGAGCAGCAACAAGCCAGGTTGGTTCGCTTCGTATGCGGCGAGGCTGGCAAAGGTATACGTTCCCAGTGTGTTCGTAAAGTCGTCGCGCCCGCGACGGCTGATGTCCGGCACATCGATGCCGAACTGAACGATATGCTTTCCTGCCGTGTAGGTCACAAGGTCCGTTCCATCGAAGTGATACTCGGTGTTCTTGGCGTCCGCCTGTGCGCCGCCTCCCGTGAACGCACCCTGCACCGTGATGTTCGGCTTCTCGGTGATGCTAGTCGTGGGTGAGTTGTAGTGTCCCACCAGAAAGTGCAGATAGTTCAACCAGTGTTGGCCCTCGACGACCTGCCATGCCACATTGATCTCGTGCTCCTCAAAGAGCGTGTTGTATCCAGCTTCCGGCAGCGTGGTGCCGCCTACGCCCTGGTTCTGGCTGCTGCGATGCTCCCAGGAATATCCCATCCAGAATTGATTGCCTTGCGCGTAGTCGTGAAAGATACGCCCGAAGCCAAAGAAGTGATGCGTCGGATTGGCCACGTTCTCTTGCACCAGCCCCGTCGATGTCGCGGCGTTCACAAAAGCCTGCTGGTCCAGCAGGTCGTAGTCGGAGCCAATCAGAAACGTTGTTCCTTTGCGATGGCGCACAGGACCGGTGATCGAGCCTTCATAGTATTGGCGTTGTTCGGGAGGTTTATTGATGGCGAATGCATTCTCCGCATCGAAGATGGAATTCCGGTAGAGCGTGTTCAAAGAGCCATGTAAGCGCGACGTGCCGGATTCGGTGGTGATTTCGATGCGCGCGCGCCCAGGACGGGAAAACAGAACGGAGTAGGGGTCCTGGTTGATCTTGGCATTTTTGATTGCAGAGTTGGTGACACCGGGGCCATTTGCCTCCACCCCATTGACAACCAGAGTCACGCCGCCAGTGGCGATGTCGTTCTGGTCGAGCAAGGCGGAGAGCGTCGTCAGGTAATCGGCATCGAGCAACGGAAGGCTATCCAGAGACTTTCTGCTGAAGCTGTTCGCGTTTTGGTTGTTGCTGGTTTCGCTGCTGACTTCGGGAAGCTCCCCGCTGGCTGTCACGTTTA
>JAKBDW010000321.1:0-3231 GCA_021834245.1 Pseudomonadota bacterium | reverse complement strand
GAATCCAGAGCAGGCCCTTGGCCAAAAAAAACAACGTTCCCGCGGCCCCGACTCGGCGTAGCCAAGCGCGCCTTACGTGCAACTTGCTAGGGAGAGCTACGTCGCCTGGTGTTTTATTGCTGTCATTATCCATTTTCATGATGGCTCCGCTCATGTGGTACTCTGCATCGCCAAATCAATTTTGCTGGCGCACTTGCGCGCCTCAATGAATACCATGCCCAGGTTCACGGTCGGTCTGGCGGCCACAGCAAGCACCGTGTCGCTTCCCGCATGAACTAGAAGCATGACCCCCTTATCACCCTCAATCAGAACTTGCTTGAGCTTGCCGCGCGCTATTTCTGCCGCGGCACGCTCAGCAAGCGCTAGCAAAGATGCACACATCGCACCGAATCGGTCACCGTCAGTATTTTCTCCGAGCACCGATGCCAGCATGATGCCGTCCGACGAAATCGCGGCGGATGCCTCGATGTCGTGAGAAAAAGTATTGAGAGTGCGCAGGATAGTGCGAAGCAAACGCTTGCGATGTTCGTCCGTATCGGAATCATCAACCATTGTGACTGCCATATCCCACCCGTGAGTGTACGATTTTCTAAGTTTGACGCCGGATCTGGTTGCGGGAATGTCATGGCGTTACGCCACGACATTCCGTTTTTTAACCATCGACTATATAGAGGCCTCGACTTCTGGCACCAGGCCGCGTGCTTTGGTTATTGCCATTCCTAGATTTGCAGATTTTCGACATACCAAGCCAAGCACCTGCTCTTCGTTTTTCTTTCCGCGAAGAAAAATGTGGATCAGGTTATCGCTGTTGACGATCATTTCATTGAAGTAATGATGATTATCATCTTTCAGTCCGCGGGCCTTCTTGAACATTCTTTCGATACTGACCACATTCGTTCCCTGAAACATGTCGGCGGTGGCAGCGGCGAGCATCTCGAGCACTTCGGCCGGATGGGAATCTACGGTTTTGATGCCGAGCAACATGCCGGTGCTCAGATCTACGTAACCGGCGGCTACGCACTCAGGCACCGATGAAATAGCTTTTTGCAGGGCGCCTTCGAGTTTGGATGACATGGTGTTTCTCCTTGATTTAAGTTATCGATTGCTAGGGTTACTGCGCCTGTTCTGCCGACACGCGGGGTTTCGGCGTTTTCGCGATGTATTTCGCGAATTCAGCTAGGAAGGCAACCTGCTCGTCAGATTGAACCCAACGCGGCTCGACGCGTCTGACGGTTTCAAGCGCATTGAGGGCGCTCGCGCCTTCCCAAATTAGATAGCTTGCCAACACAGTCCCGGTGCGACCCAGGCCGGCACGGCAATGAACTGCCACGACTTCTTCAGCTGCAATGAGATCGGCAATCAGCTGACAAAGGGTCATCGCCTGTTCCAATGTCGGTGCGCCGAAATCGTCGATTGGAGAGCGTGTCAGGCGAATATCGAACTCCGCCAGCGCCTGTGCGTCTACCGGGGTGTGCGTTAAAGACACAAGTGCTGTTACACCGACGCGTTTGAGCGCTTCGAGATCGTAGCGCAAGTCAAAGAACACCCCAGGGAGTGGAGTGCCTGCGAGGATGCCCTTTTTCAGCCAGAGAAAGCCTCTCGGTCCGAAGGCGTGGCTTACGACCTTGCGCGCAATCGGGGTTGGCGCGGGCGACGGAGCATAACCCGCTTCCAATTCTTCCGGCTTTGCATCTGGAGATGGCACACAGCAGGTGCCCATGCGCACGAACTCGCGTCCCGCGGCAGTGCCTGGTGCAGTAAAGAACTGTGAGGTGGGCCGAATTTCCTGAATTGTTCCGCCCGCCAGTAGCGCCGTCATTCCGCCCAAACGGTTTGCCTGCTCCTGGTTGTGCAGCACGACGAGAACCGCTCGCCGTTCGCCTTCGGCTGCCAGCTGATCAAGCAGATTCTCAGCCTCAGTGTCGGTAAGGCCTGTGGTCGGCTCATCGACACACAGGAGCCGGGGCGCCGCAGCAGCAAGTCGCAGTATGGCGATATGCCGCTGCATCGCGAGCGGCAGGCCTACAACGGGTTCGTCGAGGCATTCGATATAGACTTCCAGCCCGGCATCGGCCAGCAGCCTGGCAGCCAGATCGCGCTGCTGGTTCGGGGTGAGCGTGGCCCGCTCCGGCAGCGCGTGTACCACGTTTTCGAAAATACTGGATATGATCAGCCGCGCGCTTTGCGATACGAGAGCGGGCAGATCAGCCTCACCCAAGGGACGCCCGGCGTAGCTTGCCCTGCCCCAGGTGCGCAGTGAAGGATTGCTGGTGTTGAAGCCGGCAAGTGTGCGCAGGAGCGTCGACTTGCCGGTACCCGCGGGTCCGAGCAAGGTCACGATTCCGCGCTCCGGGACTGACAAATTGATGTCACTCAAAACTGTACGTTCGCCGTAGGCAACACCAAAGCCTTCGAGGTCTAAAATGGTTTCACCGGACGGCGGCGAATTTGCGTTGGCCCGCATGCCTGTCACCGAATTCATCTTGTCGAGTTGCACCGTATTCGTCTCAGCGCTGAGTACCCGGATCGAGCATGGCCAAAAGCGCCAAGAGCATCACCTTTACATCTTGCCTTTGGCGGGCATCAACTTCGAAAACCGGCACGCTGTGTCCAAGCTGCGCGAGCTTGGTATAGAAGGTGTAAAGCCCAGGACGAGGTTTCGTGTCCATGCGCGTGACGCCGATTACCACAGCGCTTTGCCTGATTAAATTGCCAAACTTGTCGAGATAAAACTCCAGATCGGCTAGTGGGTCAGGTCGCGTGTTATCGAGCAACAGCACGAAGCCGATGCCGCCGGCAGCCAAAATGTCCCACATGAAACTGAAGCGTTCTTGCCCTGGCGTGCCATAGAGATGGACCTTGGCACCACCTTCAAGGTTTAGAATGCCGTAATCCATGGCCACGGTCGTGCTCGCCTTGAGCCGCGCAGTTTCATCGGATGGACGCGCTTCTGTGCTTACAACGGGAATATCGCTGATGACGCCGATTGCCGTCGTTTTGCCTGCGCCAACGGGTCCGCCGAACAGTATCTTATGTTCCATGGGCGCCCCTCACAGTCCGGCGATCTTGGCCAAAAGATGGCTCAAGAGGGTCTGGTTACGGTGCGGCTTCAGAATGGGCTCGGGCGCGTCCGCAGAGCCATTCACAACTTTGATCAATCCGGCGCAGCGTGCCGCGCTGTAGATTTGGTAGAGCTCCTTGGGATCTATCTTGAGAAGCCGATGCGCGAGC
>JAKBDW010000450.1:0-3231 GCA_021834245.1 Pseudomonadota bacterium | reverse complement strand
TATGAGGGGCGGTTTCAAGGTCCACGCGCAACATAATCAGTGAACCGTGCCGTCGTTCGCTTCGGCAAGCTGAAGATGTTCGTTGTACACCTGCAGCGGGGTTCGGAAGTCATGGCGCTTGCGCGGTCGGGTGTTGAGGCTCAAGGCAATCTGGTTGAGCTCGGCCTGACTGTAGACGGACAGGTCGGTGCCCTTGGGCAGATATTGGCGCAGCAAGCCGTTGGTGTTTTCGTTGCTGCCGCGTTGCCACGGACTGTGCGGATCGGCGAAGTACACCTGCACGCCCGTACGCAAGGTCAACGCATCGTGATAGGTCATCTCCTTGCCCTGATCGTAGGTGAGCGTCTTGCGCAGCACTTCCGGAATGGCCTTGAGCGCTTTGCCGAAGCTCTCCAGCGCATCGGCCGCGCTGGCGCTACTCATCTTGGCCAGCACCACGAAGCCACTGGTACGTTCGACCAATGTTCCCACCGACGAACGATTGCCGGCGCCCTTGATCAAATCACCCTCCCAGTGCCCGGGGATCAAACGATCCGCCACCTCCGGTGGTCGCACGTGAATGCTCTGCATGTTCGGTATCTGACCGCGCCGATCCGTGCCGCGTGTGCGGGGCTTGCGCGTGCTGCGGCCTTGGCGCAGACAGGCGATCAGTTCGGTGCGCAGCGCGCCTCGTGGCACCAGATACACCGCGCTGTAGATCGTTTCGTGGGACACCCGGTAGCTCGCTGCGTCAGGAAAGGCTTTGGCCAGTATCCCGGCGACTTGCTCCGGCGACCACTGGGCGCGCAACAGCTCTTGTACCGCTTCCCACAACGCAGGGTCATCCAATTTCCGCGGAACACGCGGTTTGGTTCGGCATCGCTGACTGATGCGATGCGCCGCCTGCGCCTTGTAACTGGCGCCTTTCGAGTCAATCTTGCGGCATTCGCGGCTGATCGTGCTGGGCGCACGCCCCAGCGATCATCCGATGGCATGCAGGCTATCGCCAGACTCCAGCCGCTGCTGGATCTCCACTCTCTCTTCCAACGTCAGTTCGCTATAGGTTCTCATCGCAACTGCCTATGTCAGATCGGGCTAGGTGTTGCACGTGGAGTTTGAGACGGCTCTTCCATGGGCTCGTGAATTGCATGACGCCTTTGCAGATTTTTTTCCTGCTTATCGCGTTAAGTGTGAAGTCCACTACGCTAACAACGGTCGGAGGGGTGAACTGCGCGTGACTCGAGAGCCTCCTCAACGATATACAAGGTCGTGAGCGCGCGCCGGGATTTGACCAGATAGCCGAAGATTGATTGACCAAGATCGGCGGCGTCCAACCTTGCGCACGGCGAGGGTCCGCTGTCAGTGGAGGTGGTCAGTTGAAAGCGAGCACGGTGGTCAATATGTCGCGAGCGCCAACACCAATAGCTTCAGGGAGCTCCCGGAGCGGTTCAACCATCGAAGGAGAATGAAGATGTCAGTAATCAGCATAACCGGAAGAGTGCTAAGGGTTGTTGGGGATTTTTTGAGTGAGCCAACTATTGCGGATTGGATTGAGTCAAAAACGGCAGACGGACTTCGAAATATCGCAGAAATAATTGGCGTAGAACTTTCTCAAGATGGCAAAGACCTTGCTGAAAAACTCAAGTCTGTCAGCCTCGACAGCCTTGAGATGAGCGAGCCATTACAGGTTGCAATCAGTACTGCTCTGCGTGGCTTCGAACAATTGCCAGAACTCGTAGCTAGAAAAATCGTCGAGGCAGGCGTGTCATCGCTTATAACCAAAAGCACCCTGGTGGAGGCGGTTGCGGTTCCTAGATATTACTTAGTCGAAATATTTTCTTACCGTATGTTAGAGAAATTTAAACAAAACTTTGAACTGAACCAATACCATGACTTGTTGCAAATGATTCTACGCGGGGCGGTACTTAAGAACGAGCAGGAATTCTACGATTCTCTGAGGCCGAGAAGAAAATTCTCCGATAAAGCTTGCTTGGCTGGTAAGGATTGCACATATAACTGGGGAAAAAGATGTCCGCATGGTAGTTACTATATTTTTCTTGGCCATCCGGACATTGCTTTAGGGAACTCGCTAGACGATTGTTTGAAGCGCCTTAAGGAAAGCATCGGTCTACTTAACACGGATGCGGTGAATAATGTTGTTAATAAACTGTTGGCGCTCGTCGAAAACTGACCACCCTCTGCGCGTTGAAAATTGATCAGAGATGGAAGCCGAGGGAGAGATCCCTCGGCGTGGTTGGAGTGTAGCGTTGGTTGGGTTCGGGATCAGTTCCCGTCAAAAGCTGTCAACGGCGTTACAAGTGGTACCGCGAACAGGACAGCGCAAAGTATGAGAGACGGCCATGCGAGATGATTGGCGATGCTGGGAAAGTAGATTATGGCGAAGACGCCGAGTGCAAAGCCCAGTAGATTGTCATGAGTCGCGCCGGGGCGGATCGTGACGCCTTAATGATGACTCAGGGCGCAATGCGGGAGAGCGGCAAGTTGATGCTTGTGATCGACGACGAGCAAGTTTGCGACATGCTCCATATGAAAGAGCGCGGTGAAGATCCGACAGATCGACTCTTCGACCTGGCGGAGAATTTTCTTCTTGGACTCCCACGCTAGCCCTGCATGCTGAGGCGGCCAAACTATGCGAGACATGGCTGGCCAATCTATGTGAGATCGCGCAACCCGTGTTCGGCAACACATGGCCAGAGCGGAAAGTACGAACCCGGGTTTCCCCGGATCGGTTGCCGCCGGCGCAAGACCGACCACCGCCACCGATCGAAAACAGATCTCGCTCAAGCCGCAACAAACCGCAGGCCACTGCCCGTTGCGGATGGCGCGCTCCAGTCAATGCCACCCGGCATGGCCCGCCTTCTCGGATCATCTCCTGTCCGCCGCCTCCGTGCCCATGACGCCATGGGATCATTGCGCCGCGCTGCAGTGGCAGCAATGCATGAGGTATGGGCCTGACCCACGGGATGAACGGCCCAGCGATGCCGGGGACACGACTCACCCACCGAGGCAGCCGAGTCCGTCGCCCGCCTGACGGGAGACATCTCGCTGGCATCCAGCGGTAGCGAGACTTTCACAAAGCGCCACTAACGTGGCGCCCGCCGTCCCCCACGGCAGTCCCCTTCCCGCTTTCCCCATTTACGAATAGCAGCGTCTTGTCAGAGGCGCTGCACAGGATGCCACTGTATGTTCACCCACCGTCCCCGGTTCTGTTCGTCGTGTCTGGCCCTGGCC
>JAKBDW010000273.1:0-13157 GCA_021834245.1 Pseudomonadota bacterium | reverse complement strand
CACGACTGGCCGGCACTTCCGGCATGATCAATGCGCTGCAGCGCCTGAAGCAAGGCGTGGAACAGCCGCACCTGCCGGAGCAGATGGCAGCCTTCGGGATATCCGGCGGCATTGGACGTGGCCTCAGCCGGCTGTTCATGTCGCATCCTCCGCTGGATGAGCGTATCGCGGCACTGCAGGCGCACGGCTAGGAAATTCGCATGCAGCAAGCGACCGGCGCTCAACCCGACAAGAAGCCGGGGCAGCGCCTGTTTTTTGCGCTATGGCCGGAATCGCCCTTGCAGCAGCGCTTGCACAGACTCGCTGTTGCGGCGCTGCCGGCGGCCAGTGCAGGCAAGCTGGTTCAGCAGGATAATCTGCACTTGACTCTGGTCTTCCTCGGCTGGGCTGACCAGAGCCGGCGCGATTGCCTTTTGGCAGCGGCGCAAACAATTCGCAGTGGGTCCTTTGATCTCAGGTTCGACCAGGTAGGTTACTGGCGCAAGCCGCGCGTGTTGTGGTTTGGCTGCAGCGAGCAGCCGGCTGGGTTGCTCGATCTAGTTGCCGCGTTGCAGGGCAGTGCAGGCGCCTGCGGCTTTCAGTCCGAAACGCGGCCGTACGCCGCGCATCTGACGGTCGCACGCAAAGTTGCGCGTGATCCCGGGCCACTAAGCATTATTCCGCTCGATTGGCCGGTGCGGAGTTTTTCCCTGGTCGAGTCGCATACCTATCCGGAAGGCGCCCGCTATCTGCCGCTTCATTCATGGAATCTGTGACACGCCTGGCCGGCGCCGAGCAGTTGGCTGACCACATGCGGAACTGTCGGCAAGTATTTCCGGAATCCATGCGCGTGTGAGCCGATGGGCAGGTTAAACCGGATGGCAAAGCGAGGGAGCGTGCCCGGCGGTGGTTTACATCGTGCCACTCGAACGTCGCAGTGGCGCTGCGAGGCATTGGGCCCGACGGGCCTTTGCGGCCCGTCGGGGAAGCCGTTCTGGTGACTCAGCTTGGAGCGTAACCGGGGTTGCTGCCCATGTTCTTGAGGGTAGGCATGTTGGGCTTTCCGACACTGACGACTTTCTTGTCGCGCAAGTATTCGGCAACGATATCCCAGATCGGCCGTCCGTGAAGCGGTTTTGCCACGTTGGCCCAGCCGGCCACCTTGTAGGTCTTGTTTGCGCGGACCTGTTTGCCGTTGAGCTCCATATTCGATATGCGCTTGCCGATGTTCTGGGTTGGGTCCATGGTGTACTTGAGTCCGCCGACGCGCACCATGTCGCCACCCATCTGCAGATACGGATCGGAGTTGAACAGATTGTCCGCGATTCCTTCGAGATTCTGCTTCAGCTCGGCACCCGTCATTTCGTTCAGCGTTACGGTCGGGTAGGTGATCGCGGTCTGATCCATCAGGTGTTCCATGTTGATCGTATCGCCCGGTAGCAGGCTCGTTCCCCAGCGGAACCCGGGTGACAGCGCGATTTCGGCGCCCTTGATCTGGAGCATTGCTTCAATGATGAGCTCGTCGAAGGTGCCGTTGAAGTTGCCGCGCCGGTAGAGCAGGCTGTTGGTTACGGCAAGTTTCTCCTCGAGTTTTGCGCGGAATGGTGCACGCACTTTTTCGATGTGCGCCGCCATGCGCTGGTCGGGCGAGATCAGATTCGAAAACACAGGCAACAGCCGGTAGCGGTAATCGGTGACTTTGTCGCCTTTTACTTCGAGGTCGAGTACCGACAGGTACTTGCTGTTCGAGCCGGAATTGATAACCAGTGTCTTGCCGCCGGCGTTGCTGACAATCACCGGGGCCGGCACCGCGTCATGCGTATGCCCGCCGAGTATTACGTCCACGCCGCGCACACGTGTCGCCATCTTAAGATCCACGTCCATGCCATTGTGCGACAGTACTACGACAACTTGGGCGCCTTCGGCGCGCGCTTTGTCTGCCATCTTCTGCAAATGATCGTCGTTGATGCCGAACGTCCAGTCCGGAATCATGTAAGCTGGATTGGCGATCGGAGTGTAGGGGAAAGCCTGCCCGATTACACCGATGCGCACGCCATTGAGTTCACGTATTACATAGGGTTTGAATATCGGATCGCCCCAGGTGCTGTCGTTGACATTCTGCGCGAGAAATTCGATCTTGCCCTTGAATTCCTTATTGACGATTTGCTTTACGCGCTCAGCGCCGTAGGTGAATTCCCAGTGGCCGGTGGTGAGCTCAACCCCAAGCAGCTTTTGCGCATCCACCATGTCCTGTCCTTCAGTCCACAGCGACGTGGCCGAACCCTGCCAGGTGTCGCCTCCGTCGAGCAGCATGCTGCGATTCGGCCGCTGCTCGCGCATGCGGTTGATCAAGGCGGCGAGATGGGCAAATCCGCCAACCTTGCCGTAGCGCTGTGCCGCCTCGGCGAAATCCAGAAAAGTGAACGCGTAGGCGTCGCGACTGCCGCGTGCCAGGCCGTAGTATTTGAGGAAATACTCTCCGACCAGATGCGGCGGCTTGCCGACAGCGGCGCCGACGCCGATATTGACGCTCGGTTCACGGAAATAGATCGGCATAAGCTGCGCGTGACAGTCGGTGAAATGCAACAGACTCACGTCGCCGAAAACCGGAACTTAGTAGATTTCTCCCCGCTGGCTGTAACCTTTGGCTGCCTTGTCACTGGCGCATCCGGGAAGCCCCAAGCCGGCAGCGCCGGCCAGTGCCAGCATCTGCATAAATTCGCGTCGCGATAGACTCATGGTGGTGTCTCGATAATGAGTAAATGTTTGTAGATATGTACCAATACTGGAACAAATATAGTCCAGGTTTGGACACAGCAGATTGGATGTTCGAATGTGTGTGGGACGGTAGGCTGACCGGATTTATTCCAGCCGAGACGCAAAAAAACCCGGCCTTGGGCCGGGTTTTTAAAGGTGCTGCTAATTTTTTGGCTAGCGCCGGTAGCTGGGGGCTGTGAGCGGTAACCCGGTGTCCATGTAGGTCTCATAGACCTCAAGGTCGCGGTACTCTTCGCTAAGCGGCTTGAAGGGCGCCGCCCGCACCTGCTTGTTGCAACCCATGTAGCGCTTGTCCAGGGTGATCAGGTGCCCGGCACTGGCGCGGTAGGCGGGAAATCCGACCCCGTGACCAAGTGCTGCGCTCAGGCTGTCGCCGCGGATGAATTTGCCGGCATTGTCTACATGACAGGAGGAGCAGGCAAAATTGAGCTGCCCGCGCCGCGACCAGAAGAACTTCTTGCCCCTTTCATAGGCTGCAAGCATCCCCGGGTTGGACAAGTCGATGCTCACGCGCTGGCCGCGCGACAAAGACTTCATGTAGGCAGCAACCTCGGCCATCGGTCCATCCGTCACATCCTTATATTCGGGTTCGCCGTTGTTCTTGAGGCAGGTATTGATGTCCATTTCGATTGTGCGTACCTCGTGGGTGCGCTCATCCCAGTAGGGATAGTGCTGCGCGATATCTACCCCGTGATTGCGGAAGCAGCCGGCGAAGGTCTTGCCGTTCTTGAACGGGGTGTTCCAGATCTTCTTGCCCTTTTCGAGCTCGAAGTCGTACGGCGGAAACACCATGATGGTTTCCCATTCGGCGCGTGCGTTCTTGTCGAGCGCATAAACTCCATTGGAATAGTCATCGAACGGCACTTCCGGAAAGCGCTTCTTGAAGTAGCCCTGGAACTCTTTGAGATCGGACTGCGGACTGGCTTGCGCCGCTACCGACATCGTGGCCAGTACGGCCACGCCGACGGCTAGAATCAAAAACCTTCTCATTTCATATCCTCCTGTGGTTTGTATCTGCCGCCGGCACCGGTGCCGGCGGCATCCACGTTATGCCAGCCTCTCACCCCCCAACCACAGCTTCCCCGGCTCCGGTCTCGCCCTTGTTGTCACGCCAGGCGACGTTGACCTTGTCGCCGTCCTTGGGGCCTTTGACGAGGATGCCAAGGAGCGGGTCCTTGGAGATGCCGATGCTCATGTCGGCCTCGAGCACGGGCTTGCCATTGACGCTGATGGTGAGCGTTTCGATGAAGTGGGCCGGGATCTTCTTCTTTGTCTTGGGGTCGGTGCGCTGGCCGGTCTCCATCGGGTGGCTGACCAGCACCAGGATTTCCGTCGCCCCGTCTTTGGGGCGGGTCTTGATCTTTGTTTCGTGTGCCATGGGAATGCCTCGGGTAAGAGTTCTTTGTCAGAAATTAGCGCGGCTAGCCGCCGCAGCCGCCGACGGTGACCTTGATCGACTGGGTGGCCTCATGCAGCGCGCCGTTGGACTTCACCACGACGCGCACGATTGAGGTCTGGCCCATCTTCATGCGGGCCATGAAAAAGCCCTGCGCGCCATTGAGCAGCCGGGCATGGCACACGAGCGGGAAGGGGTTCTTGTCGACCACGAGGGAGATCGACTCGACATTGGGCAAGGTGGTGCTCACCTCGATCGGCACGACCGCCCCGTTTTCCGCCTGGATCGGGGCGCGGACATGGATGTCGGTGCTCAGCGGGATGTTATCGGTGCCGAAAAGCGCCTTGAGCGCGCCTTGCGCGGTTTTCTCGCTAAAGGCGGCTGCCGGCCAGCTGTCGGCCAGTACGCGGCGCGGCGCAAGCAGCCCGGCACCGGCGGCCACGGCCAGTACGCTGCCAGCAACGGTGCCCTTGAGAAAGGTTCTGCGGGATACGGTGGTCACGGGGGTCTCCTGAATTTCAGCGTTTACAAAAAGTTTTATACCAAAGGTGCCTGCGTCGGCATTCGGTCATGAAATGTCCCGATGCGTCGAGCCGGGATTTCTTTAGAGCGTCTCTAGAAAATCGACGACTTCGTCGATCTGCTTGCCGGTCAGGATCTTGTTACGACCGAACGGCGGCATGGACGTGCGTGGATTGGCGACGGTCGCGTCCCAGATCTGGGCGCGCAGCTTGGCGCGATCAGGAATACGCGTCTTGACGTCTGTGAGTGCCGGCCCGATATTGCCCGGCAGGACGCCGCCCGGAATAACATGGCACGCGATGCAGTTGCCTTCCTTGCGGTCCACGGCGATGCAGCCGCCGATGACGGCGGGATCGGTTGGCGGATTGGCTTTGTCATTGCAGACTGCTGCACTGGGCGCCTGGCCGGCGGCAGCGGCAGGCGTGCTGACGACAGCGCTGCCGATCAAGAGCAGGGTAGCTGTCGCCTCAAGGATGATTCTGGCGGTTTTCCGCATTATTCCTCCTAACGGTTGTGAAAAATATTTTATAGTGCCACCCGGGACTGTCGATCGCGGACGAGGCCGGCCGATCGCAGTAAAGGTGTGCGGATTTGCCTAAGAATAACCAGCGCGCCAGTAGGTGGCAAGGATAAATCAGCCGGTTAAGGGAAATTTAGATGGAATAATTCGGAAATTAACCAAAAAAGAATGTACTGATAATTCCGGGCACTCTGCGGGAATTCCTCACCCGGAAACTCGAACCCTGGCGTACTCTGGTCAGTGCCCGCGATACAGGGCAACCTCATCCTTGATCTCCTTGATGCGCGCATCAAGACTCGAGATGTAATAGTAATTTTTGCCGGCATAGCGGCGTGCAATTGTCAGCTGCTCGATAGCGGCCGGCGCGTTGCCATTGAGATAGTAATGTTCGGCCAGTGCGCGATGCGCCTCGAGCAGATGCCCGGTGTCGCCTTCTGCCACGGCCAGCATCTTGTATAAGGCAGGGTCGTCCGTGTCGACGCGCAGGGCCTTTTTCAGCAGGGCGCTGGCCTGGGCGGCATGGCCGGTCTTGAGCAGGGCCGATGCGTAGCGTTGCATGAGCGCCCGGTCAGTGGGCGATTTTTTGCTGGCATCGGCATAAAGGCGCAAGGCCGTGGCGTAATTTCCGGCAGCAAGTTCGATTTCCGCCTGCGCAATGCGGTAAAGCAGATAGTCGGGGTGACGGCTCAGCAGCCCGTCGATTTCTTTTCTTGCTTCAGCAAAACGCTGGTCATCGTTCAAGGCGAGCGCGTATCCATATTCTTCCGCATCTTTCTGTGCGTATTCGCCGCTCGCCAGGCGCTTGCGAAAGTCGCTGACCAACTGGTCCGGATTACTGGCAGAAATGACACGCACCTCCGCCTGGGCGTCGAAGAACGCGGTATTGTCGGGCGGGGGATGGCGGGGAAATTTCTCCGCTTCGTCGGTTGATTCGGCAATGCGCAGAGGCGTCGTCGGATGGTCCTGGAGAAACGGCGGAGGTGTGTCGTAATAGCGCGTAGACCGCAGCAGGCGGCCGAAGAACTCGGGCATCGCCATGGCGTCGTAGCCGGCGGCGTTAAGCGTCTGCATCCCAATTCGATCGGCTTCGGCCTCGAATTCGCGTGAGAAGGTGAGCTGACTCTGGGCAACGGCCGCGCTTGTCATCGTCACCGCCGCCATACCGGCTTCACCGCTGCCGGTGCCTGCCAGCAGAATGCCAGCCAGCAGTGCCGCCATCGCCGGCAGCGTGGTGCGCTTGGACTGGGCGATCATGCGCGCCACGTGGTGTTGGGTGACGTGTGCGATTTCGTGGGACAAAACTGCGGCCAGCTCGGGTTCGTTCTTGGCCGTCAGGATCAGTCCGGTATCAATACCGACATAGCCCCCGGGCACCGAAAACGCGTTGATTGTCGGATCTTTGATGACAAAGAAATGGAAAGTCTGGCCGGCGCCGGCGCTGTGTGCGACCAGTTTCTGGCCAAGCTGGTCGATGTACTCATTAAGTTCGGGGTCATCGACAATGTCGAGCGTGTGGCGCGCATTGCGCATGAATTCAGCACCGAGTTGCTGTTCCTGCAATGGCGACAGCGCCGTCTGAAATTGATCACCGAGATCAGGCAGATTGTAGGTGGCAGCATAGGCCGGCGTCGTCATTGCATAAAAAGCAGCGACGGCGAACACGCAGATCTTGCGCAGAAGGGAAGTCATTGAGGATGGCTATATTGTCGGATACAAGCTATTCGATCCTTCGATGCACGCTAAGTTTCCCCGCGTGGCTGACACGCCGTCGTTATGTCGAGCATGATGCTCGCACCCCGTCGAATAGATCAACCTTCGCGTGCTTTCGGGCGTCAGTCGGTTTCGGTATTGGCGGCAGCGGGCGAAACTACTTGCCCATGTGTGGTGAAGATGAGTACCGTTGCATGCTGCTGCGACCCGCCCAGGTGCTTTCCCTGAGTACGGCATCGGGAATGTAGAATTGATCCTCTTTGGCAACCTGCAGGGTCTTCACGATTTTGATGATATCGCCGTAAGCGATTTTGCATAGCAAACCACTCTGGTCAGTCATGCGCGCAATCATGAAAGTGTCGTATAGACAGTAAACATAAATGTTGGCCGGCCGCAGCCTGCCCTGCAGATCGCGCCAGGTTACTGTATAGCGTGTATGGGGAGCAAAATTGTCTTTCGTCACGGTATCACCTCCGGGTAGACCTCGGGGCAAGCATTGTTCCCGGAACCAGATTCGCCTGAATGTCAGCAGACCAAAAGGCATACAAAATTGATGCCTATACCCTGGTTCTGGCCGGTGGCATATGGTAACCCGGCCCGAAAACAGCTAGCCTCTATCGGCTGGTTGAAGTATGTGAGAATCTATTAATATACTAAAATAATATTGTAATTCTATTTCCAGTCGGGGGATTATACAATGTACGGGTTTGAAGAGCTGGATGTACTTCAGCTGCAGGACTTGATGGGCAAGCAGCAAGGGCAGATTGCGCTCATCGATGTGCGCACACCGGCGGAGGTTGCCCGTGGCGCAATTGCCGGAGCAAAGAATATCCCGCTCCATCTGCTACCGATGGCCGAACGCGATCTCAGTAAAGAATGCCAGATGGTGTTCTACTGCCAGACGGGCGCGCGCTCTGCGCAGGCTTGTGCATTCCTGGCGGCGCGCGGGTGGAAGAACATTTATAATCTGCGCGGCGGAATCATGGCTTGGTTACATAGCGGCAAACCGGCCACTGCTCTTGAGGCGGTTTGACGATGAATTTCAGGGATGGTCGTGTTCAGCGATACCGGCGCGCGTGATCAGGCGCTGATGGAACTGTAGAGATCCGCTGTAAGCGACGTATCGGCGGTACGAGTTAAATTATCACTATCACTTCACCTCGAGGAGGAGAAAATGGCTGACAAAGAACTTGATGCACGTGGACTAAATTGCCCGCTTCCGATTCTGCGTACCAAGAAGATGCTGAACGAACTGACTGGCGGCCAGACCTTGCGTGTCGTGGCGACCGACCCCGGCGCGGTCAAGGATTTCCAGGCTTTCGCCAAACAGACCGGCAACGAACTGCTTGAGTCGGCTGAGGCCAATGGCGAATATACTTTTCTTCTGAAGAAGAAAGCCTAATTGCCCGCCGCTTGCAGCGGCATCAGAAAGCGCTTTTTTGAGGAGAGCCTAGATCCATGTCCGAACCTAAGAAGCTTGCGATCATTGCTACCAAGGGTACCCTAGATTGGGCCTACCCGCCGTTCATCCTGGCGTCGACGGCCGCCGCCCTCGGGTATGAGGTTCAGGTGTTTTTCACTTTTTACGGTCTTCAGCTGCTGAAGAAGAAGCTCGATCTCAAAGTGAGCCCGCTGGGAAATCCTGGCATGCCGATGAAGATGCCGTTCGGGCCCAAGTGGTTCAAGAGCATCAACTGGAACATTCCTAACGCTGTGCAGTCGCTGATTCCAGGCTATGAGTCTCTGGCGACCACGCTCATGAAGCAGACGGTCAAGAACAACGGCGTGGCCTCAATTCCCGATCTGCGTGAACTGTGCCGTGAAGCTGAAGTCAAATTCATTGCGTGCCAGATGACTGTGGAATTGTTCGGCTTTACCCATAGCGATTTCATCGACGGACTTGAATTTGGCGGCGCAGCGACATTCTTTGAATTCGCCGGCGAGTCGGATATCTGCCTCTTCATATAAGGTGACGATCGCATATACCCGTACCGGCGGGTGTTCCGCAGCCGGTACGGGTGTATAGTTCTAACCCTGTCATTGCGGTCCGCTTCACAGTTCTCAGTTTCGCACTAAGATTTTCAGGCACGCCAAGCGGGTGGTTGGTCCCCGACCCCGACCCCCTTTAACTCGCCTGGCAGAGTCGTATACTTGACTATATTGGTCGGCTTAGCTATAAGTATGTGGTCATATACTAATATGATTTCGTGACAGGAGACCCTGATGGCGACGTATGCCGAAATGCAGGAAATCTACGACGATATCCGCAGTGACTTCCGTTTCGATCACGAGCTTAACGGGTGCCTGAATTGCGGCATCTGTACAGCGACCTGTCCTGCCGCACACTACTACGACTTCAGTCCACGCGAGATCGTCCAGCTGCTTTGGACCGAAAACGTCGAGCAGATCTACGACGCGATGCAGGAAAAGATCTGGGCCTGTGCGCAATGCATGACCTGCGCTGCGCGCTGTCCGTTTAAGAATTCGCCCGGCGGTCTCATCGCTATCATGCGCGAAGTTTCCATCAAGCATGGCATGCAGTCGGCAAAGGATGTGCTTCGTCCCTTCGGCCGCGTCATGCTGAAGTTGATCACCACCGGCAACCAGCTGTCGCCCGACATGATCCAGCCCGATCATTTTCCGGACTGGGGTCCGAACATCCAGAAAGTGGAAGGGAATCTGAAGCTCCTGCGCAAGGCCATTCCGGTGCGCACATTGCAAACCACCGACACCGCCTGGGAGGTGTCGCTCAAGACTTCGGTCGAGATGTACACCATCTGGGAAATGACCGGTGTACTCACTGCACTCGAGATCGTGGATGAGAACCTGTTTGACGTGATCGAGGATTTCATCGACGAGAAGCGCGAAGATTATCAAGACTGGCTCGAGGAGCAGGAAGACAAAGATTGATGGCGGCGGACCCAACGCCCAACGAAGACTGTGTAGTCTGAATTTGTAAGGAGACCTACGCATGAACCCGAAAGATTTCACACCTGGCAATCACAACATGACGGCTGAGGGCGCAGGCCCCGGAGCCATGAAACCGGGTTTCCATAATACTGACGGCCAGGGAATTGCCGGCCACGGCTCGTTCTTCCAGCAGACCAACCTGTCTCCCGAGGAGGCAGCCCGGGCGACCGAATGGGTGCGCAAGCATGTCGATCGCCGTACCATCGATCTTGGCGAACGCATGGACGATGTGCGTGACCACATGTGGGAACTGGAAAAGGACGGCCAGATCATCGTGCACCGAATCGGCGAGGAGCACGAGCCGAAGACGGTCAAGACTCTTTTCGGCTGGGACAAGAAAATCCCGACAAAGCGTCTGTGGCACCACAAGTCTTGCGGCCAGTGCGGCAACATACCTGGCTATCCCACCTCCCTGCTGTGGCTGATGAACAAATTTGATTTCGTGCCCGGTAAGGACTACCTCGACGAAACCGACCAGACTTCCTGCACCGCCTGGAACTATCACGGCTCGGGCATTGGCAACGTCGAGTCACTGGCGGCGGTGTTCCTGCGAAATTTCCATCAGGCCTATGTTTCCGGCAAGCAGCACGGTTTCGAACTTGGCCATTTCTTTCCGCTGGTGCACTGCGGCACCTCGTTCGGCAATTACAAGGAAATCCGCAAGTACCTCGTTGAGTCCGCGGAGCTGCGTGAAAAGGTCACCAAGATCCTCGGCAAACTTGGCCGGCTGGTCGATGGCAAGATCGTCATTCCCGAGGAAATCGTGCACTACTCCGAGTGGGTGCACGTCATGCGCCATCGCATCGCATCTGAACTGCAGACGATTGATTTGTCCAATATCCGCGTATCCATGCACGTCGCCTGCCACTACTACAAGATGATCCACGAAGACGCGATCTACGAACCGGAAACGCTCGGCGGCAACCGTACCGCCATTGGCACGGCGCTGGCGCAGGCGCTGGGTGCGAATGTTATCGACTACTCGACCTGGTATGACTGCTGCGGCTTTGGATTCCGCCATATCATTTCGGAGCGCGAATTCGTGCGTTCCTTCACGATGGATCGCAAGATTCGGGTCGTCAAGGAAGAGGCCAACGCCGACGTGCTGCTCGGTAACGACACGGGTTGCATCACGACCATGGACAAGAACCAGTGGATCGGCAAGGCGCACGGCAAGAATTTCCAGATGCCGATCATGGCTGACGTTCAGTTCGCGGCACTGGCCTGCGGCGCCGATCCGTTCAAGATAGTGCAACTCCAATGGCACGCGTCGCCGTGCGAAGAACTGGTCGAGAAGATGGGCATTGATTGGAACAAGGCGAAAGCCGAGTTCGAGAAGTATTTGAAGCAGGTCGAGCAGGGAAACATCGAATATCTCTATGATCCGGAACTCGCATTAGGGGGCAAGGCATAACAATGCAGAATACCGTACTCGTGGTGGGCGGTGGCCCGGCCGGGTTGGCTGCCTCGGCCGGCGTGGTCGGCGCCGGAAAGAACGTGGTGCTGGTGGAGAAAGAAGACCGGCTGGGTGGGGCGCCGATCATCTCCGGATATGCCAAGCTCGTGCCGTCCGGCGAGTGGGCCAAGGATGCCATGGGTCGCATGATCAAGCGCGTCGAAGATTCGAAACTCGCGCAAATTCACAAGAGCACCCGGGTTTCCAAGCTCGAAGGCGAAGCCGGAAACTTCACCGCCACGCTCAGCAACGGCGAACAGATTAGCGCCGGCGCTGTTGTGCTGGCGACCGGTTTTACCCACTTTGATTCGATCAACAAGCCTGAATGGGGATTCGGTACGTTCGAGGACGTGCTTACCACTACCCAGATGGAGCAGATGGTGGCGAGCGGCAAGATTGCGTGTCCGTCGGACGGACGCGTGCCGGAGCGTGTCTGTATCCTGCTGTGCGTAGGTTCGCGTGACCGCCAGATCGGTCGTGAGTGGTGCTCGAAAATCTGCTGCACCGTCTCCACCAACCTGGCGATGGAGATCAAGGAGCTTTCGCCGCAGACCGACGTGTTCATCTATTACATGGACATCCGTACTTTCGGTCTGTATGAGGACAAGTTCTACTGGAAGTCGCAGGAAGAGTTTAAGACCAAATTCGTCAAGGCACGCATCGCTGAAGTTACGCGTGCGCCGGATGGCAAGCGTTTGCTGGTCAAGGGAGAGGACACGCTAGTTAAACGCCCGATCGTTATTCCCTTCGACATCGTGGTGCATGCCATCGGCATGGATCCGAATCTGGAAAACACGGAAATTGCCAAGGTGTTCGGCATCGGTCTCGAGAAGCACGGTTTCATTGATCGTGCCGAGCATTACACCAACACCTGCGGTTCTACGCGGCGCGGCATCTATGTAGCGGGCGCTGCCCTGGGACCGGAAACTATCGACGACTCCATTTCCCAGGGACAGGCTGCCGCAGCGCGCGCCGTAGCCGACCTGTATGCTCTGGTTCAAAAAACAGCCTAGCGCGACGGGTGGCTCGGTCGCCGAAGGCGAGGCCATCCTACCGGTGAGCCTCGCTGTTGCACTGGATGCGCGCATTTTCCGTGAAAAGTTTGCGGTGTTTCTGGAGCTGCTTGGGGATGGCGGCGGGGTTGATCCCTATCTCGATGCGCTCGGCAACAAGAGTCGTCTGTACCGCAGCTTGCTCGACCGGCCAGCAATCGAGGCGCTCAACCGAGAAAAGGTCGAGACGCTGCTGGAAACGGTAATGCCGGCGCGCAAGCGCCTCGGTCCCGCGCTCGCCGCCATGGACGAGTCATTGCTGGTGGCGGCGGTAAAACAGCTGCTCTCTGGCAGGGCGGAACTGGAAGAAAGGATGAATGCTTTCGTGGCGTCGATACCTCCGGATGTGGCCGAGGATGCCAAAGCAGCCAAAAAGACGCAGCGCGCCGCATGGGATTTCGCCGCAGAGATGTTGCACTTTCGCGCGCCTGCGCAGTACCCGCTCATGACGCGCTGGGTATGGGACCAGGGAACGTTAAGCGGTGCAATGCGCGAGCTGCTGGCAGGCGGGGATACACTTAACCAAATCCCGCTCGGAACATCGCCTGGCGTGTACGCGGCAGGGCGCGATTGGGTTGCTCAACAGATGGCGGAGCGGGGGGTCTACCGTGAACCGCACTTCGCCGTTGACCTGTTTTTGGCGCATGCCTACGCGGACTACATGCGCGCGATGTCCAGCGGGATGGGGCTAATGAGCGCGGACTTCGGCGCAAAGGCCGATCCCTTGGAGCCGGTAAAAAAGCTGCTGGGCATAGATCATGTCAGGCGCGGCGG
>JAKBDW010000201.1:0-3251 GCA_021834245.1 Pseudomonadota bacterium | reverse complement strand
GGCAGGCGCATGTAGTGGCATGTGGTTATCTTGGCGATAATCTCGTCCCAGGTGGCGTCGAGATCCAGCGCCTCAATCTCTCCGCGCGGAACCATGACGTCCTCGATGGTCATGTCCTCGAGTTCCAGGATCGCGAGAAGCATCTTTTGGTGACCTTCCGGTATGAAGGTGCCGGCTTCGCGCACGACGGTGCGCAGTTCTTCAGTACTTAGCTGATCAGAGCCCTTGCGCCGCACCGATATACCGAATGTCCGCAGAACGCCGTTGGCAATGGCGTTGACCAGCCAGACGAAAGGAGACAACAACCACAGCAGCGGGCGCAGTACGAAAACCACGGAAAAAGCAATACGCTCAGGATAGAGGGCGGCAAGCGTTTTTGGAGCAACCTCGGCAAAGATCAGGACCAATAGGGTCAATACGCCAGTAACGACGCCGATGGCGGGTTCCCCGTACAGACGCAGCGCAAGCAGGGTTGCCACAGAAGCCGCAGCAATATTGGCCGAATTGTTTCCGATGAGAATCACGCCCAGCAGCCTGTCGGGTCGCTCGAGCAATTTCATGGCGATGCGTGCCGCCCGGTGTCCCGAATCGGCGAGGTGGCGCAGACGGTAACGGTTGAGCGTCAGCATGCCGATCTCGGCCGCCGAAAAGAGTGCCGACAGCAGTATCAAAAAGAACAGTGCGGCTAGCAACACGCCTGCGTGGGAATCGTCCAATCAGTTGCCTCGATTTCTTCCGGAGATTGGCGATTCTACATGTCCTCCGGCAGTTGCTGAATGCGCCGCGGTCCGGCGCGCGATCAACGATGCAAGATGATTTCCAGTACGAATTTGCTGCCGAAGTAGGCGAGGGCAAGCAGCACAAATCCCCCAAGCGTCCAGCTGATCGCGGTTCGCCCTCGCCAGCCGAAGCGCCAGTGGCCGAGCAGCAATATGCCAAAAACGATCCAGGCGAAAATGGAAAGTACAATATGGTGGGTGAATTCCAGAGGTTTGCCAAACAGCTGCTCGGAGAAGAACACGCCGCTGATCAAGGTCAGCGTAAGAAGTATGAATCCGAGCGTGACCATCTGAAACATCAGACTTTCCATAGTTTCGAGTGGCGGCAGGGCACGCATTAGCCGGCTCGGCTGGCGTCCGCGCAAGTGTTTTTCCTGCAGTCCCAGCACCAGGCTCTGCAGTACGGCGATGCTCAGCAGGCTGTAGGCCAGCAGCGAAATCACGATGTGCGCGGATTGCATGGGGGTAACCGTGGACACAAGAAGATGGCCGCGCGGTAACAGCCAATCGAGCACTACCGTTACGGCCGCAGTCGGCATGATGAAGATGCCGAGGCTTTCGATGGGCCTGCTCAGCGTGGCGAGCAGGAACAGAACCGCTACCGCCCAGGCAACCAGGGAGATTGCATTGGTGAGGCCGAGATCGAGTCCGCCTTCATGCAACAGCCCGGCGTAGAGGATGGCGGCATGCGCCAGCACCGCTCCTACGGCCAGGGCAAATACGCCCAGGCGCGCCCCGCGACTGGCGGTCCCGGGACGTCTCAGCCCGAGCCACAGCAGGACGCCGACGGATAGGTAAAGGACTGCTGCTAGCAAATTCATCAACGGATTGGTCATAATATAGATATAGTTATTTAATCTGCATCATCGCACAGCTTATGCCGCCGTTGAAGAGGAAATCTGCGAGTATCGACCGGTGGCGGGCTATAGCGCGGCTGCAGGGTGGGGTGCGTACATAGTGAGCAGGCTTTCGAGCGTCGCGTTGCGCGCCCATCTCAAGCGGCGGATCGTGCCGGTTGTGGCGGGGCTGTTGTTGGTGGCGGCAGCGCTAGCGCTGTTCGTGCTACCCAATCCGCTCGTGCGGCGCATCGAGGCCGTGGCATATGATCTGCGCGTGCGGCTTACGCTGCCGCACCGCGTCGATAATCGTATTGTCATCGTCGATATCAACGACGCCAGTCTGGCGCGCGTAGGACGCTGGCCGTGGCCGCGCAACTTGTTGGCGCGCATGGTCGACAATCTGTTTCAGCACGGTGCCGCAGTAGTCGCCTTCGACGTCATGTTTCCCGAGCCCGATGACAGTTCGGGACTTGGCACGCTGCAGCAGCTGGCTCACGGCGCATTGGCGCATGATGCGGCTTTCCGCCAAGCGCTTGCGCGTCTGTCACCGCAACTTGACCATGACCGTGCATTTGCCGAGAGCATGGCCCGCGGTCCTGTTGTGCTGTCATATTTCTTTAACGACAGACAGAGCCATTCCGTGTCGTCGGGAGCCGCGCCTTCCCCGGCTCCAATAATTACAGATCTTTCCGCCAGTCACCTGGATGTTCCGCGCGCATACTCCTACGGCGGAGATATCCCGGTGTTGCAGGACGCAGCTCGCGGCACCGGGTTTGCCACGGTGGATTTGGACACGGATGGGGAGCTGCGCCGTGTTCCCATGCTTTACCGCTATCAGGGCCACCTCTATCCGTCACTGGCGCTGGAAGTCGCTCGTGTCTTCCTCGGTGCGAAGTTCGTGCAGGTGTCCTGGCACCATCTTTGGCGGGAAAGTGACGGCATCGACCGGCTAATAGTCGGAGGGCATGAAGTGCCGACCGACAAGGATGGCCGCGTACTGGTGCCCTATCTCGGTCCGTGGAAAAGCTTTCCTTATGTATCGGCTGCCGACGTTGTACAGAACCGCATCAGCGACCATCAGATCGCCGGCAAAATTGTCCTTGTTGGCTCGACGGCCACCGGCCTGTTTGACCTGCGTTCCACGCCGGTCGCGAGCCAGTACCCTGGTGTTGAGGTGCATGCCAACATAATTTCGGGGATCCTGGACAAGAAACTCGGCGTGCCCAGTACGCGGCGCTTCTATCGGATTCCCAGCTGGGCACCGGGTGTAAATGTGCTGGTGCTGCTGGTGTTGGGCGTGACGCTTGCGCTGCTGTTGCCTGGGCTTGCGCTTGGGCGGGCGCTTGCGGTCTCGCTCGCTGCCGCGGCGCTGCTTGTCGGTTTCAACATGTTTATGTGGTTCGATGAGGATGTGCTGGCGCTCGCATCACCTCTGCTGCTGTTGGTGGTGCTGTTCGTGATGAATATCGGCTACGGCTACCTTTTCGAGTCGCGCGACCACCGCAAGCTCATGGCGATTTTTGGCCAGTACGTTCCGCCGCAACTGGTCGATGAAATGAGCCGGCGCTCGGAAAGCTTCGGGCTTGAGGGCGACAGTCGTGAGATGACGGTTCTGTTTTGCGATATCCGCGGC
>JAKBDW010000078.1:0-3258 GCA_021834245.1 Pseudomonadota bacterium | reverse complement strand
TCGGTAAATTTGTTGTCCGTAATTCCGGTCTGGATCCGCACCGGCGTTACCTGGTTGTTGCGCAGCAGGTAGACCGTCTTGCCTTCGGAGCTATCGGCGGTCGGTGAGTCTTCTGCTGGAGTCGGAGCTTGGGCAACCGCGGGACGATAGCGCAGGATGCTGTTCGGAATCCTGAGAACGTTCTTGCGCTGGGCCGTGATAATGTGGACATTTGCCGTCATGCCCGGCATCAAGAGCCTTTCGCGATTGTCCACAGAAACCACGACGTCATAGGTCACCACATTCTGCTGGATCGTCGGATTAAGGCGAACCTGGAATACCTTTCCCTGAAATTCACGATCTGGAAAAGCATCGACGCTGAAATTCACAGTTTGTCCCTTCCGCACGCCGCCAATGTCTGCCTCGGCAACACTGGTATCGATCTGCATGCGCCGCAAATCCTGGGCAATGGTAAAAAGTGTAGGAGTCTGGAAACTTGCAGCAACGGTTTGCCCGACATCTACGTTACGTGCCACAACTACGCCGGAGACGGGTGAGCGGATGGTCGCGTAATTAAGATTTGTTCGATCGCGATTGACCTGGGCGCGGGCGAGTTCCACTTGTGCCTGCGCTGCCGCGAGCGCCTGCGCAGTCTGATCCAGGTTGGCTTGAGACACCATCTGTTGCTGGAAGAGAAGGCGCGAACGGTTGGCATTCGACTCGGCGAGGGTCAGATTGGCCTGTGCGCTGGCCAGATTCGCCTGGCTTTGCAGCAGCTGAGCCTTGAGCAGTGCAGGATCGAGCTTCGCCAGCACCTGGCCGGCTTTGACGTGATCGTTGAAGTCCGCGTACAGCTTGCTGATGGTGCCGGACACCTGGGTGCCGACATTAACTAGGACCACGGGATTGAGTGTGCCACTCGCGATGACTATCTGTACGATGTTTCCGCGATCCGCCGCAGCCGTTTCATAGCGCTCAGCCGCCTTCGGCGCATGCGTGACCTTCCAGGCGTAGCGCGCACCGATGACAACAGCCAGCACGGCCGCCGCAATTGCGATCCAACGGGGAAAACGAATGGACATGAAGGGGTAAACCTCTATCGCCTATTCGACCTATTCTACGCGGTTTCACCGCCAGCCGGCTACGCATGTTGTTTTACAGGAATAGATACGTCGGATGTATCGCAAGTTCCCATGGCGCAAGGCTGCTTCCTTTGATCATTTGCTGTGATAGAGTGACCTTGGCTCCGATACCAACTGAATGATCAGGGGTTACCTATAGCCTTGTATGCGCAAATTGCTGGCATCCATCTTTTTGGTTTTCCTCATTGCGCCTGCATGCCGGGCTCAGGATGCTGCGGCGATCGTCAAGGCTGCGATTGACTACTGGCGGGACGTTTCGTCTTATTCAGTCATCGAGATGGTCATTCACCGGCCCGACTGGGAACGGACGATGACCTTGCGGGTATGGACGCAGGGCGAGAAGAAATCACTGGTACGCGTAACAGCGCCGCCTAAGGACGCGGGCAATGCAACGCTGCTTGTTGGCAACGACATGTGGAGTTTTAGTCCGAGGATCAACCGGGTAATCAAAATCCCGTCAAGCATGATGA
This sequence comes from Pseudomonadota bacterium, assembly GCA_021834245.1. Lineage (GTDB taxonomy): Bacteria > Pseudomonadota > Gammaproteobacteria > Acidiferrobacterales > UBA6901 > JAJXUF01. The sequence continues at coordinate 1,667 of JAKBDW010000078.1, read as the reverse complement.
GTCAGAGTTGGATGGGGTCGGATTTCTCCAATAACGATCTGGCCAAGGCAGATGACCTCATTCGGCAATATCGCCACAAGTTGCTTCGAACTGAAGTCCGAGATGGACACAAGCTGTTTATTATAGAGTCCATACCGCATGAGAGTGCGCCGGTGGTCTGGGGCAAGGAGATAGTCACCATCCGCGACGACCATATTTTGTTGCAGCACGATTTTTACGACCAGAACGGCGTTTTGTTGAAGAGATTGACGACCGAAGAAATCAGGGTTATGGGTGGCAAAGCCATCGCTGTGCGCGAGCGCATGCAGCGCATGGATAAGCCGAACGAGTGGACCCAGGTAATCACCAAAGAGGCTCGCTTCGATATCAACGTGCCGGAGAGTCTGTTTACCCTGTCAAACCTGCGCAATCCGCGCGACTGACCTCGGGGGTAAGGTATGGGCATCACTCTGCGCATGGCCTGGCGCAACCTGTGGCGTCATTCCCGCAGGACTTGGCTCACGGTATCGGCAATCGCCTTCTCGGCGGCGTTGCTGGTATTCATGATCGCCTTGCAGCTCGGTTCCTACGCTATGATCATCAACGTCACCTTGCGCGTATTCCCTGGAGACATTCAGGTGCAGCATGCTGGGTACAACAGCAGGCCGAAAATACGCAGTACCGTTCCCGCTGCAGATGCCCTGGCGGAGCGAATCCGGCAGGATACCATTGCCCATTCTGTTGCAGTGCGCGGGTACGGATTCGCTCTTGCATCCTCGCGGGACCGGAGCTACGGAGTCCAGGTGGTCGGTGTGCAACCGCAGTATGAAGGAGGGGTATCGACTATTCCTGGTCTGGTCAGGAATGGTCGATACCTCGCTTCTAGTGGAAAGGACGAAGCGGTAATCGGTGCGCTGCTGGCACGCAATCTGCGTATCAAAGTCGGCGATGAGTTAACCTTGCTCGGGTCCGCCAAGGATGGATCAATGGCGGCCACCGTTCTGCCCGTGGTAGGCATTTTTCAAAGCGGCTCGCCCGACATCGACAGGAACATGGTGGAAATCCCGCTCGCGACTTTTCGCAACGTATTCAGCATGGGCACCGACGCGCACGCGATTGTTATCGATGCGTCGGATATCGGGCAGTTGCCCAAGCTTTTGAACGAAGTGCGATCCTTGCTTCCGCAACGGGCCAATCTGGTGGCGCTCCCATGGCAAGAGCTGGTACCCGGGTTAGAGCAGCTGATACGGATGGACATGGCTTCGGCCTGGTTTACGTATCTGTCGCTCATAATTGTGGTCACTTTCAGCATATTGAACACCTTTCTGATGGCCGTGCTTGAGCGTACACGCGAGTTCGGCCTCATGTTGGCGTTGGGCTCGTCGCCGCTTACCATCGGGCGTCTCATTCTTCTGGAGTCTTTGCTTCTGACGCTAATTGGCTTGGCCGTGGGCGTGGTGCTTGGTGCCGGAGTATCCTGGTATTTCTACGTCCGCGGTCTCACATTTCCGGGCATGAAAGAGCTTTATGCCCAGTACGGGCTGCCAGGCGTTCTCTACCCGCAGATTTCTCTGCTTGCGCTGTTTCTTGGACCGGCGGCCATATTGGTTTTTACATCGATGGCGGCTCTTTATCCTGCGCTGCGTATCCGCAGACTGCGTCCTGTGGATGCGATGCAAAGATCGGAA
>JAKBDW010000589.1:0-3259 GCA_021834245.1 Pseudomonadota bacterium | reverse complement strand
ACTGCGAAAAATTTTGAGCGAGGATGAGTATCGGGTTGTGGCGCCACGATTCGGTTTGGACCGTGCGCCCAATTTCGAAGGCGAGTACTGGCACTTTCATGTTTTCGATTCCATTGCCGACATTGCGCGCAAGCACGACATGCCCGAGCAACAGGTTATTGACTTGCTTGAAAGCGCACGCAGCAAGATTTTCGCGGCACGGGAGGAGCGCGTCCATCCCGGGCGCGATGAGAAGATCCTCACAGCGTGGAACGGGCTAACGATCAAGGCCATGGCGCATGCCGGGCGCTTCCTAGAACGAAGCGATTTCGTCGAGTCCGCACAACGCGCACTGGATTTCATCCGCGAACGCATGTGGACCGCAGGGCGCCTGCTTGCGACGTACAAAGACGGCAAGGCACATTTGAACGCCTATCTTGATGATTATGCGTTTCTCCTCGACGGCACGATGGAACTCATGCAGGCGCGATGGCGCGACGGCGAGCTTGCCTTTGCGATTGAACTGGCTGATGCCTTGCTCGAGCATTTCGAAGATCGGCAGCAGGGCGGGTTCTTCTTCACTGCTGACGACCATGAAAAGCTCATTTATCGCCCGAAGCCCGCGAGTGATGATGCGATTCCGGCCGGCAACGGCATTGCGGCACTTTCGTTGCTGCGCTTGGGGCACGTCCTTGGCAACGCGCACTTTCTTGAAGCCGGGGAAAATACTCTCAAGGCATTGTATGGACCAATGGCAAACTTTCCTTCTGGTCATAACTCGCTTGTAACGGCAGTCGAGGAATTTCTCAATCCTACCCAAATCATCGTGCTACGCGGTGCACCACGGGCTCTCAAGCCGTGGATTGTTCGCGCCCAACAATACTATGCTCCGCAGCGCATGCTGATTGCGATTCCGGATGACGCCGGGGATCTGCCTCAGGCGCTGGCAGCACGCATCCCCAAAGCAGAGGTGACGGCGTACGTATGCACCGGACATGCGTGTGAAGCACCTGTTGTGGCACTCGCAGATTTCGTAACATTGCTGGCGCACTAAACAGCCGTCGCGGCGGGCGATGCCGGACACGCCGCAAGCCTTACTCGAGCCGAGGACTAAGACATGCAAAAGACGCTGGGAGACTTCATTCGCGAGGCAAGGGCACGTATCCAAGAAGTTCGTCCGGAAGAGCTCGACGAGATGATCGAGAATCACGATGAGCTGTTGATACTAGACGTGCGCGAACCGGAAGAATTCCGCGCCGGCCACATCCCCGGGGCGTTGCTTGTTCCGCGCGGCACGCTTGAGGGGGCGGCCGATTGCGGCACCAAACATCGCGTCGAGCGTCTGTGCGATGCGCGCACTCGCGCCACTGTTGTGGTCTACTGTGAGAATGGCGGACGTAGCGCTTTGGCGGCCGACACGCTTAATCAGATGGGATTCACCGCCTACAATCTCGCAGGCGGCATCGTGCTATGGCACGCCGAGGATCTGCCGATCATTCGGGATTGACGTGCTACTTCAGTACGCGTAGCCAAATTCGCGGCGAAATCGATCGGCAATCGCGCCTGGCTCGAGATGATGATTCTGTGTGCCGTGGTGTTCTATCTTGATCGCCCCCATGAGCGCCGCGATGCGCCCCGTCGTCTCCCAGTCCATGCCATGCGTCATGCCGTATAGCAGACCGGCGCGGTAGGCGTCCCCACAGCCGGTCGGATCCGTGATGTGCTGGGCTTTGGCCGCAGGGATCTTCAGGACCTTTCCTTTTGAATGAATTTCCGAACCCTCGCTGCCCTTGGTTAGGATCAGAGCTTCCACCCGCTCGGACAACTGACGCACCGACTTACCGGTCCGTTCCTGAAAAAGTTTGCACTCGTAGTCGTTGACGCTCAAAAAATTGGCCTGCTCGAGGAACACCTCAAGTTCTGCGCCGCTAAACATCGGCATTCCCTGACCCGGATCGAATATGAACGGTATCCCTGCATCGGCAAACTGGCGCGCATGCTGCAGCATGCCGTCGCGTCCGTCGGGGGACACGATACCAAGCTTTATTCCCGCCGCCTGGCTTACGGTATTGAGGTGTGCGTGTCCCATTGCACCCGGGTGAAATGCAGTGATCTGATTATCATCGAGATCCGTGGTGATGAAGGCTTGCGCGGTGAATGTCCCGGGAACAACAGTGACGTGCTGGCGCGGCACCCCCCATCGATCCATCCATCTGGCGTACGGCTCGAAGTCCTCCCCAACAGTTCCCATGGGAACCGCGTTTCCGCCGAGCATCTGCAGGTTATAGGCGATATTGCCGGCGCAACCACCGAACTCCCGTCGCATCTGCGGTACCAGGAAAGACACATTCAGAATGTGCACCTGCTCCGGGAGAATGTGATGCTTGAACCGGTCCTGAAATACCATGATCGTGTCGAATGCAAACGATCCACAAATCAAAGCTGCCATGAGTGCCCTCTTCTGTTACGCACACGCGAATTTTTAAATACCACCGAACAGACGATTGATGTCTTGATGTTGCCGGGCAACATTGGCGCACTCGCGCGACAAGGTACAATTGATCCCGTCAAAAATATGCCAATCATCGCTAAGCCGGTTCTTTCCAGATAAGGTCAAGGTCGCGTGCGGCCCGGACGTCATCGAGGCGCCGCACCGCGGTGGTGTGCGGCGCGCTCTTCACCAGGTCGGGATTGATTCGCGCTTCATTGGCAATTTCCCGCATCGCAGTTACAAATCCGTCCAACTCTTCTTTGGACTCGGTTTCGGTCGGCTCGATAAGAAAACATTCCGGGACAAGCAGCGGGAAATAGGTGGTCGGGGCATGATAGCCCTTGTCCAGCAGCCGCTTGGCAACATCCATTGCAATCACTCCGGTTGCGTCCTTGAGCGGTTTCAGAGTAAGAATAAATTCGTGGGTGGCACGGCGCGCAGGAAACGCGGCACTGAAGCCTTCCTGGGTCAAGCGCGCCAATAAGTAGTTGGCGTTGAGTGTCGCGAATTCCGCCACCCGCGTCATACCTTCGCGCCCCAGAAGGCGTGCATAAACATAGGCACGCAACAGTACGCCGGCATTGCCGAGATGCGCGGACAACCGGCCGATGGTCTGGGGGCAATCATTTTCGGTCAACAGGTAATAGGCATCGTCCCTGGCCTTGGCTACGATCGGCACAGGCAAAAAAGGCAGCAGACGATCATTGACACCAACTGGTCCGGCTCCCGGACCGCCACCGCCATGCGGGGTCGAGAAGGTCTTGTGCAGATTCATGTGGATGACATCGA
>JAKBDW010000101.1:0-3261 GCA_021834245.1 Pseudomonadota bacterium | reverse complement strand
GTTTCACCCGGGAATCCGATAATAAAGTCGCTTGTAACGCTGATATCAGCGCGCGCCGAGCGCAGACGTTCAATCTTCTCCTTGTACTCAGCGACAGTATGACCTCGCTTCATCAATTCCAGAATACGATCAGATCCACTCTGCACCGGTAGATGCACATGGCCGACAAGTTTTGGTACATCGCGGTGGGCATCGACAAGTGCCTGGGAAAAATCCAAAGGGTGAGATGTCGTGTAGCGAATTCGATCTATACCATCAATGTCCGCCACGTATCGGATCAACTCCGCCAGATCCACAACACCGTGGTCATGGCGAGCCCCTCTATAGGCGTTGACATTTTGCCCGAGCAGCGTCACCTCACGCACGCCCTGGTCAGAAAGCGCAACCACTTCAGCAATTACATCGTCGAAAGGACGGCTAAATTCCTCGCCTCGGGTGTAGGGAACGACGCAGAAGCTGCAATACTTGCTGCAGCCTTCCATGACTGACACATAGGCACGCCCACCGTCCACGCGCGGCTCTGGCAGGCGGTCGAACTTCTCAATTTCGGGGAAAGATACGTCTACCGACACCGCGCGCTCATTCAGCACGCGATCGATCATTTGCGGCAGCCGGTGAAGCGTTTGTGGGCCAAACACCACATCGACCTGTGGCGCCCGCCGGCGCAGCGCTTCACCCTCCTGGCTGGCGACACAGCCGCCAACGCCGATGATGACTCCGGGTCGTGCCTGCTTTAGCGCTTTCCAGAATCCAAGCTGGGTAAATACTTTTTCCTGTGCCTTCTCGCGAATGGAGCAGGTATTCAACAGCAGCACGTCTGCCTGCTCGGGGTCGGCAACCTGCTCCATCCCGTGAGTGGCGTGCAATAAATCTGCCATGCGCGAGGAATCATACTCGTTCATCTGGCAGCCAAAAGTCTTGATATACAGTCTGCGAGGCATAGGAATCCATTAGCAATCTGACGTAGCAAGTTTAACCCAATCGGGCGCGCGACAACATTGCGAAGGCCAGGCGATGGCGGCCTTGCACCGAGAAGTTCCGCACACCTTCTAAAGACGCGAGAAATGGCTGCAATCCTGCAGTTTCCGCCGGCTGCATGGCGTCCGTCGCCATGCATTCGCGATATCTATACCCAAACGACTTGAAATTCCCGCTTGCGATGTGGTCACAATGAGGCTGTGCCCCCCAATGCCGCCAGTGCGATATGTCGTGCAATCGCCCGCGGATTCGTGCATTCCCGCATGCGCCGCATACGAGGGCGCGACAACTACCGTCCAGCACATGCGTTGACCCACGCCATGTGGTCAGAAAGCGCACCATCTTATTACTCTGGCTGCTGAGAAATCTGGACAGAGAAGCGCCGAGGTTGGCACATGATACGGCATGGTTGCCATAGAAGGCGTCCCGCGGTGGTGGGGCTGGCAATTTCTGACGTCCGCGTTGCATCATAGTCGCCAGTCTGGGCATCCGCGCCAATTCCCGGTCCGCAACCGACCTTTCAGAAAAGCGGCTACGCGAGCCGAAAAAACCTAACTCGAACCGCTTTTGTTAGCTTTGAAGGTCTTCTGGACCGCCGGACTTCTCGCCAATTGGCATGTTGACCATATCGACCGCCCTTATCAAATCGGAAGCAACTTCGGAAAGTTTGCGGCGGTGTGAGCGTGCAAAGGTGCGCAACGCCTCGAACGCTGCGCTTTGTTGAAGCCGATAACGTTCCATCACGACTCCGACGGCCATGCTGATTTCGCGGTTGCCGCTGAGCGCAGTATTGAGATTTGATTCCGTAGTTTTAAGTTTGCGGAACTCCGCAGCCCGTGCAAGCGCCGCTTCAATTGACGGCGGAAGCTGCAACACGTCAATGGGTTTCAATAGGTACCCGAGCGCACCCTCGGCAACGGCCTCACGGACCACTTCAGGATCGCTGTACGCCGATAAGAACATGACCGGCACCTTGGCGTTTTGGCGGATCACCTGCGCAGCCTCTACCCCGGACATTCCTGGCATTCGTACGTCAAGAATAGCAAGTGCAGGTTGTCGTGCTTCGCAGACACGAATTGCCTCTTCGCCTGAGGTTGCTTCAAGCACTTCGTAATTGGCATTCCTCAGACCCGCGCCCAAGGTTGCCAGGATCAGGCGGTCATCGTCCGCCAGTAATATTGTTGGTTTATGCATAGTTGCAGATTCGCAAATGCCATTCAGGTGGCGCGCCCATCCCAATAATTCACACACATTCCTCGTCACTTTAGATGGCTCCGGACGAACCTGCAAGGTAGCCAGCCGACACCTCTTGAGGACTATGTCCTCAACGGAAATTGCGGGTAGAAATCGGGTCGTCTCGTTGCGCACACCGCGCGGCATCAGCCAAGTAGCGAACAGCATGGAGATAATTCCTACAAAAGTGGCGAATTCATGCCGGAATATGATCCTAAGATAATGATACAACACACCTTTTCGAATGATGATTCGCAACATCAGCGTATCGCAGCTCGCCATTTAGTGGCGCCACAAGGAGCTACGGATCGACGAATCGATGTATCCCGGCGTCTCGCGTTATCGCCTTTGCGATTGCCTCAATATCCTGCCTGGAAGCCGACTGGTCACGGATCTCCCTCCGCTGGCACTGCTGCAGACTTATACTGCCTGGAGACCGTCTCAGTCGGGTTTGCGGATTTTGATTATCGGGGGCTCCAGTTCGAGAAGTGCCACGACGCCCTCTGGTTCAGTGCGAATTGAAAGCTGTGCCGCTGCCCGCGGAAGCAACGACTTGACCAACATCAGGCCGGTACCCAGCCCCCTTCCGGTGGCAAAGTCGAAATCCTCGGGTAGCCGAACTCCTGAATTCAAGATGCGCACAGACGCAGACGTCTCAGTTCGATCAACCGCTACGCTCAGCGGACCGGCCTTTGCCGATTGACCTCGATGTTTTACCGCGTTGAATACGAGTTCATTCAGGATCAGCGCCAGAGGTACCGCTTCCTCCTGAGCCAGAAACACCGGACGATCAATCACTTTATCGAGAACCGGGTTTATTGGAACTCCAGTCAAACCGACTGCAGTGCGGCAGATTGCCTCGACCATCTCGCAAAGCAAGAGTGCCTCTCCCGATACCTTGCTCTGAAGCCCGTGCACCACTTCCATAGCATTGACCTGAGCAATCGCGCTTTCCAGAGGCGGCTTCAACTCGGGATAGCGGGTCGCGTGCTGGCGCAGCAGCCCGACCACTCCCTGCAGGTTGTTCTTAATGCGATGGTGAACTTCGCG
>JAKBDW010000109.1:0-3270 GCA_021834245.1 Pseudomonadota bacterium | reverse complement strand
TGAGCTGAGTTATCATGACGGGTCGCTTTGGCGTGGAGATTTGCGCATCGATCTCGTGTACAACCGCCTGACGGACTTTTCGCTCGAACGGCCCGAGCACGCAAGCCTGCGTGCCGCCTACGTTGATGGCGCTGTCGTGCTGACGCCGCATCCACGCGCGCACGCCCTGTACGCAGACAAACGCAATCTCGCATTGCTTACCGATCACGAACAACTGGGCGCCTGGGGGGTACCCGATTCCGTGCGCAACATATTACGCGCCGGCATACCAGCTACGGTGCTGATCGAATCGGATGATGCGGAGCGCATTTGGGCAGAGCGGCGCAAGCTCTTCTTTAAACCTGTGTCTGGCTTCGGCAGCAAGGCGGCATATCGCGGCGACAAACTGACAAGACGCGCCTGGTCGGAGATCCTTGCCGGCCAGTATGTAGCTCAGGAAACTGTACCGCCGAGCGAGCGTCGTCTGCGCGTGGCCGGCGAAGAGGTTAGTCTCAAACTGGATATGCGCAACTACGTCTACAATGGCGCGATTCAGCTGCTCTCTGCGCGCTTGTACCGCGGCCAGACGACAAACTTTCGCACCCCTGGCGGTGGGTTTGCGCCAGTATTTTATCCCGACCCGTCTGAGCCCCCTGGCTGATCGACGAATGTTTCGCATTCAGCCGTTTGCCGCCGATCCGCTGCCATGGTTCACGGATTGCATTGCAACGTATTTTGTCCTCGCGGCTGCGCAAGTCGCGCTTGTACTCCTGTGCGATGTTGATTGGGCCCTTTGATGTACAAGCGTAGGGCGCGTGTGCTATTTGTCGGTGCAGGTAACTCCTGCTGCACTCAAATGGCAGAAGGGTGGGTTAAGCATCTGGGCGGATCTTGGCTGGAAGCGCGATCGGCCGGGATCGAGGCGCACGCACTGAATGTGCGCGCAATTGCTGTCATGCTCGAAGCGGGGGTCGATATCTCGCACCAGGAATCGACCAGGCTTATTGATGAATTGCTGGACTGGGCCGACCTGGTGGTTACGGTCTGTGATGTGGCTGACACACGCTGCTCAAGCCTTCCGCATGGAACTCAAAGAAAACACTGGTCGCTTGCCGATCCAAGCACGGTCCGGGGAAACGACATTGAAATTACGAGGGCCTTTCGGGATGTGCGCGATGATGTCAGACGCCGGGTGGAAGGAATGATAGGCGGCATGAAAATGTTAGCAAGGTCATCTGAAAACGAAGACTGAGCGGACGCGCAGCAGCACATTATTGGCCCGCTCCGCTGCGGTGCACACGGCAGACCGCCAATAAGAGCGTCGTCGCTCGCGGCCGCCTCATATTGGCTAAAGCAGGACCCGGGACTCCGTCCACATTTTGCGCATGCTTCACGCGGGGGCTAAGGCGATCGCAATGGCGCAAAAACCCCGAAAAACCGGCATATTCATCTATTTGTCACAATTGTTCATCAAACTGTCATCTGGTTTGGGGATCATTTGCGCGCCACAAATCTACCGAAATTTTCTGGAGAGAACCTAATTATGCAACTTAAACGCTATCTGTCTGGCAGCGTGCTTGCCGCCGCCATCGGCGCAGCGACCCTGGGTCTTGGCCCGGTCGCACAGGCGTCCGAAATCACCGGCGCGGGCAGCACCTGGGTCTACCCACTGGTTGCCAAATGGGCAGCCACCTATGAGAAAGAAATGGGAGTACGAGTCAACTACCAAGGTATCGGCTCTGGCGGCGGCATTGCCCAGATCAAAGCCGGCACCGTCGCATTCGGCGCCAGCGACATGCCGCTCAAGCCGGAAGAGCTGGCACAAAGCCACTTGATTCAGTTCCCTACGGCGATCGCGGGCGAAGATCTGGTGATGAACCTGCCTGGAGTGAAACCCGGTCAACTCATTTTGAGCGGGCCAGTTGTTGCCAAAATCTACATGGGTGAAATCAAGAAATGGAACGATCCGGCGATCAAAGCCCTGAACAAGGGGCTGATGTTGCCTGACACGGACATTGCTGTCGTGCACCGCTCGGATGGTTCAGGCACCACGTTCACGTTTACCAATTATCTATCCAAGGTCAGCCCAATTTGGGCAAAGAAGATCGGGGCAAACACGGCCGTTGCCTGGCCGGTCGGCGTCGGCGGCAAAGGTAACGAGGGTGTTGCTGCTTACGTTCAGCGCATTCCGGGTTCGATTGGCTATGTGGAATACGCCTATATTCTGGAAAATCACCTGAACTATGCGCGCATGTACAACCGCGCGGGCAAACTGGTCAGCCCCAGCCTCAAGGGCTTCCAGGCCGCAGCTTCCCACGTTGATTTCACCAAGGCACGCGATTTTTATGTGATTCTGACGGATCAGCCGGGCCCGGACACCTGGCCAATTTCCGGCTGCACCTGGCAGATCCTGCGTACGGACGCGTCAAAGACCAGCAACGAAGCGGTCGTCAAGTTCTTCCGCTGGGGTTTTGATCACGGCCAGAGCATGGCAGAATCAATCGCTTTCGGGCCCCTGCCGCCCCGCACGGTGCATGCAATCGACGCTTACTGGAAGAAGAATCTGGGAATCTAAGGGACTGATTACGGCCGAAATATCGGCTGCACCTGCTGTAGAAGGACGGGGCCGCAATGGCTCCGTCCTTTTCTTGCCCCCCGGGCTTTGATATAAGAGCCCGCAAAGTAACCGAAGCCGACATTGAGATGTGCCCAGGAGACCCCGTGGAGAAGCCTCGATCGACGTCCCGGACTGTCAGTCCATGGGACCGGCCTATCAAGGGGACAACGGCTACTCTGGCTAATGACACTCATCCAGGAGACGCTGTGGAGAAACCTGAATCACCATCCCGCACCGCTGGAAGATCTTCCCGGAACGCCGGCACATGGGACTCGTTATTCAAAGGGACAACAGCTACTCTGGCTTACGTGGTACTTATCGTACTGGTGGGAATCTGCCTGTCATTGCTTTCCCAAGGCTGGGATGCGTTTAAGACATTCGGATGGCATTTTCTGATTAGCCCGGCTTGGGATCCGGTCAACAACCGATTCGGTGCGCTTATCCCCATCTACGGCACCTTGGTGACTTCCTTCATCGCGCTGATCATCGCCGTGCCAGTCAGCCTGGGCATAGCCCTCTTTATCACAGAACTGGCGCCACGCTGGTTGCGCCAACCCGTCGCCGCTGCCATTGAACTGCTCGCGGCTATACCGAGCATCATTTTTGGCATGTGGGGGCTTTTCGTTTTTGCAGCCTGGTTCGTTAAATATGAACCATGGATCATAAGCCATTTC